>NZ_WMLF01000281.1 GCF_014156695.1 Streptomyces durbertensis
TGAGGGGGAGGGGCATGGGGCTCTACATCGAGACCCGGATCCGTGTGCCGCTGGAGGAACTGTGGCGGCGCACCCAGGAGACCGGCGAACACGCACGCTGGGACGTGCGGTTCACGCGCATCGACCAGCTACCTGGCCCGGTGGAGGAGCCGAGGCGGTTCCGCTACGCGACCCGGGTCCTGCCGTTCCTCACCGTCGCCGGCACCGGAGTGAGCGCCGGCGAGCGGCACAGGCCCGACGGCACCCGGACCAGTGCGCTGCGCTTCGCCTCACCGGACCGCCTGTCGCTGATCGCCGAAGGGCGCGGCTACTGGCGGTACGTTCCCGAGCCCGACGGCACGGTCCGCTTCCTGACCGGCTACGACTACCAGCCCCGCGGGGGCCGTTTCGGGAGGATCGCCGACCGCCTCGTCTTCCGCCCGGTGATGGGTTGGGCGACCGCCTGGTCCTTCGACCGCCTCCGGCTCTGGTGTGAACGGGACGTCCGTCCCGAGCGCGCTCTGGCGCGGGCGGTCGCGGAGACGGCCGTCCGGGCGGGCCTCGGCCTGCTCGCGGTCGCCACCGCGCCACCGGTGGTCGCGGTCGCCGCGGTGGTCACCCTCCTGCTGCTGCCGCCCCTGCCCTCGACCCCGGCCGCGCGCCGCTGCCGCCGTCGGCCGACACGTCGCGATGACGGTCGTCCGCCCGCGCTCCTCCGCGGGCTCGACCGCGAAGGCGCCGCACCACCCGACCGCAAAAGGTCCGACCCGAAGGGGGACACATGACCTCGATCTTCCGCCGCGCCCTGGGGGCCGACTTCGACCGCCTCCATCCCGAGCTGCGCCGGAGGTTCTCCGTGGGCCTGCACAGCGGCGAGACCTGCACGGGACGCGGCGTGATGGACCGCATCTGGCAGGGCCAGGCGTTCGTCCGGCCCTTCCTGGCACTCGGCGGTACGCGCAACGTCCTCGTGGCACGGGCCGGCCGCGACGTGCCCTTCACCATAGAGAACGTCCCGTACGTCGACGGCTACGGGCGGGAGACCGTCACTTTCGTCCGCACCTTCGACTTCCCCGACCGCAGCCGCCGCTTCGACGCGACGATGATCTACAGTGCCCGACGCGGCTGTGTGGTGGACTACCTGGGGACGCACCAGCACCTGGCCACCGACCTGCATCCCGAGGTGGCCGCAGACGGGTCACTGATCATCCGGTCAGGCGCCTACCGTTTCCGGGAGGGACCGGTGGACGTGCCGGTGCCGGCGCTGCTCGGAGGGGACGCGGAGGTGCGGGAGAGCTTCGACGAACGGTCCGGACGGTTCCGGATCAGCGTGCGGGTCACCAACCGCAGGTTCGGGCCGCTCTTCGGCTACGAGGGCTCGTTCACCGCCGAGTACGCGCCCGTCGAGATCACCGGTGTGCGGCCCGGCCTGCGCCCGACACGTGAGGAGGCGCGTGTATGAGCGACACGCCACCCTGCACCACCGGCTCCGGCGCCCCCCCGGACACCCGGACGAAGCTGCTGGTCGGCGCGCTGGAGACGCTTGTCGAGAAGGGCATCGCCAAGACTTCCGCCCGCTCGGTGGCCGCTGCGGCGGGCGTCAACCAGGCGCTTGTCTTCTACCACTTCGGCAGCGTCGACGACCTGCTCGCCGAGGCCTGCCGCTACGGCGCGGAGCAGCGCGTCGCCCTGTACCGCGACCGCTTCGCCCGGGTGACCACCCTGGCGGAACTCCTCGACCTGGGCCGCGAACTGCACGCGCGGGAGCGGACCGAGGGGCACGTCGCCGTACTGGCGCAGCTGCTGGCCGGCGCGCAGACCCAGCCCCGGCTCGTCCGTGCGACCGCGGGCGGTCTGGAGAGCTGGATCACCGAGCTGGAGGCCGTGCTGGGGCGGGTACTCGCCCAGACTCCGCTCGCCGAGTTGCTGGACGTCCCGGGGCTCGCGAAAGCACTGGCGGCGTCCTTTGTCGGTCTGGAGCTGTACGAGGGCGTCGACGCCGAGGGCGCGGCGGAGGCGTTCGGCGCGCTTGAACAGCTGGCCGCGCTGGCGGCGGCGCTGGACGAGCTGGGGCCGGTCGCGCAGCGCGCGGTGCGGGCCCGTCTGCGCCGGACGACCGCCTACCGCGGCGCCACGTCCCGCCCGTAGCAGCCGCGGGCACCCGCTACAGGCCCGCCAGGACCCGGCCGGCGACCTCCCGGCCGATCGGCAGCGACGCGGTGGCGGCCGGCGAGGGCGCGTTGAGGACGTGCACCGTGTGCGGCGCCTCGCTGATGAGGAAGTCGTCGACGAGAGTGCCGTCCCGCAGGACGGCCTGGGCGCGTACGCCGGCGGGGGCCGGACGCAGGTCCTCGACGCGGATCGCCGGCAGCAGCCGGCCCACGGCCCGGGTGAACGCCGCCCGCGACAGCGAACGGTGGATCTCGCCGGCGCCGTAGCGCCAGTGCCGCCGGGCGAGCCGCCAGACGCCGGGCCAGGCCATCGTGCGGGCGAGGTCGTCGGCCGAGGCCGTCCGCCAGTCGTACCCTTCGCGGGCCGCGGCGGGGACGGCGTTCGGCCCGAGGTGGACCCCGCCGTCGATGCCGCGCGTGAGATGCACGCCGAGGAACGGGAAGGCCGGGTCGGGCACCGGGTACACCAGGCCGCGGACCAGCTCCGCACGTTCCTCGGCCAGCTCGTAGTACTCGCCGCGGAACGGCACGATGCGGGCCGGCGGGTCGTCCCCGGAGAGCAGGGCGAGCCGGTCGGCGAACAGCCCCGCGCAGTTCACCAGGGCCCGGGCGCGCAGCACGCTCCCGTCGGACAGCCGCACGGCGACGCCGATGCCCTCACGCCGGTCGACGGCCGTCACCGCCGCGCCGTACCGCAGTTCTGCGCCGGCGGCGGTGACAAGGTCGGCCAGCCGGTCCGCCACCGCGCGGAAGTCGCAGATCCCGGTGGTGCCCACCCTGATGGCGGCGAGCCCCCGCACGTACGGCTCGTACTCGGTGATCTGCGCCGGGCCCAGCTCCCGCACCGGGATGCCGTTCTCCCGCCCGCGCTGCGCGAGGGCGTGCAGCCGGGGCAGCTCGGAGCGCTCGGTGGCGACGATCAGCTTGCCGGTGACCTCGTGGGGGACGCCGTACTCCGCGCAGAACTTGACCATCTCCTGGGCGCCCCGCACCGCGAACCTGGCCTTCAGCGACCCGGGCCGGTAGTAGACGCCGCTGTGGATCACGCCGCTGTTCCGCCCGGTCTGATGGCGGGCCGGGCCCGCCTCCTTCTCCAGGACGGCGACCCGCACGCCCGGTCTGGCCCGGGTCAGCGCGTACGCCGTCGACAGACCGACGATGCCCGCGCCGACCACCAGGACGTCGTGGTCGTACCGTGCGCGGCCGCGCCGCACCGCGGTCGGCGCGGGGGCCGGAGCGGCCCGCTCCGGGCCGCCGTCCGCGCAGGCGTCGGGCGCCCCGGTCCCACCGGGGCGCTGAGGTCCTTCGGAGTTCGGCACAACCACCACGTCACCCATCATGGTCGCCACCACTGACAACGCACTGCGGCGCCGGTCACGTCGGGGCGGACGGACGCGCCGGTCCGGCCCGCCCGGTCACGTCCGCGCGCCCGCGACGCGAGCCGGGCGCGGTCGGCGGGCCGGGGCGCGCGCCCTCACGCCGGCGCCGCGAGCAGTGGTCTCGCCCGCTCCCGCAACTCGGCGACGCGCGGGTTGTCCCCGTACGGCTCGAGGCGGTGCAGCAGGTCGCGGACGTACTCCATCGTCCGCGCCGAGGAGATCCGGCCGGCCACCTCGACGGCCCGCACCCCCGCCGCGCAGGCGGCGTCCAGGTCGCCGGACTCCAGCTCGGCGACGGCGGAGACCACCAGACGGAGGCCGTGCGAGCGCACGTACTCCTCGGTGGGGCGGGAGAGCGCCTGCTGGGTGAAGCGCAGCATCTGACGCGGCGCCTTGAGGTCGCGGTAGCACTCGGCGGCGTCGGCGGCCAGCCGGTCGTAGGAGTAGAAATCGAGCCAGGACGGGTCCGCGTCGCCTTCCCTGGCACGTTCGAGCCAGCTCTCGGCGGCCGAAAGGGCGATCCCGCACGCCGGCGCGTCTCCCGCCTTGGCGTGCGCCCTGGCCTCCACGAGATGGAAGAAGCTCATGACGCGGGCGGTCGCCACACCGCGGTTGCGCTCCAGCGCGGCCTGCGCCAGGTCCACGCCCTCGTCGGCGAAGCCGCGGTAGGTCGCCTGGAGGGACATCGAGGCCAGCACGTAGCCGCCGAGCGGGACGTCCGCCGCGGCGCGGGCGAGTCGCAACGCCTGGATGTAGTAGCGCTGCGCGGCCTCCTGCTGACCGGTGTCGAACGCCATCCAGCCGGCGAGGCGGGTCAGTTCGGCCGTCGCGCCGAACAGCGAGCGGCCCACCTCGTCGCTGTACGCGCCGAGCAGCAGCGGTGTCGCGTCGACCCGCAGGCACTCGGGGACCATCGAGGAACGCCAGTCGCCGCCGCCGTACTTGGAGTCCCAGCGGCGTGCCTCCTGCGCCGCCTCGCGCAGCTTGGCGACATCGCTGTGGCCGACGCGTATGCAGTGCCGGGAACCCGTGCCGCCGGTCGCCCCGGGTGGGCGGGCGGTCACCTCGCGGGTCGGTGCCTTGCCGCCGGCCGCCGAACGGCTCTTGGGGCGCCTGCCGTTGACGGCCGCGGAGTCGGCGCCGGGCGACGCCCGGCCGGTCAGCTCGGACTTCCCGGCGCCGCCGTCCGGGCCTTCGCCGGCGCCGGGGTCGTCCGGGGCTTCGGCCGTCTCACGGGCGACCGAGCCGTCGGCGGGGCTGATCAGCCAGCGCGAGATCGGCGTCGCGTACGCGCTGACGGAGAACGATCCCGCGAGCGACTGCCAGACGCCGCCGCCACCGCGTCGGCCCGCCATGTCGAGCCGGTAGAGGTCGGTGGCCGACTTGACGGCCGCTCCCACGTCACGGGGGAATGCCAGGCCGATCTCCGGCGCCGGGTCCGTGTCGGCCAGCCCGATCTCGTGCAGGGGGACGGGCCGCCCCAGCTTGCTGCCGATCGCCGCCGCGATCAGGTGCGGTGCCGCACCCTGCGGGACCATCCCCTTGGAGACCCACCGGGCCACCGAGGTCTTGTCGTAGCGAAGGGTCAGACCTCGTTGCGCCCCCAGGTCGTTGACCCTCCTGGCGAGTCCGGCGTTGCTGATGCCGGCGAGGGCGAGGACTGTACCGAGCTTCTCGTTGGGCCCGCGCTTCTCGTGCGGCCCGCGTGGCTCCCTGGACATGCGCACCCCTGACACACCGACGGCTGCCCCACCGCACTGGAAAATGCTCGGGGCATTCGTGAACCCAGCGTAGTTCGCCGAATCCCTACCGTTAAGGGCTCGCCGGCCGGATGGCGGGATTCGTTTCCGTACGCGCGTGCGGAGCGGGCTCCGGCGCGAGCGCCGTGCGCGAGCGGCGCACGCGGCGCGAAGAACGGAGGCTATGTCGCGCATGTCCGTTCCTGGGTTTCCTCGGCGGTCGCGCGGGTCGGAGGCGAGGCGCAGGGTGTGGAGGTGGCACGTTCCAGGAGGCGAGCCGGGGCGTGCGACCCGGCCACCCGTGGTTCGTCGACGTGCCCCGGTCGTGTGATCGTGCGCCCGGCCGTGCGCTCTGTGCCCGTTGCGGTCGGCGGTGTTGCATGGAACACGCGTGGGTCGGCCCGCCGTGTGGCACCGGCGGGCTGGGGGAATACCGCCGCCCCACATCCCCGCGGGCGGCGTCCGGGTCCGGGAGGTGGTCGTGCCTCCCGGCCTTCCCGGTTGTGCGCCGGCTCATGTGTCCGGAGGCCCGGCGGGCCGGTTGAGGACGACGGAAACCGGCCTGCGGCAGTCGGAGCGCGACAACGTGGTGTGGCATATGCCGGAGTTGTGTGCCCGGCGATCGAGCCCGGTCCGCGTACGGACGTGACGAGCGATCAAGCCCGTCCGTACGCGGACCGCCCAACAACACCCGTCACGCACGGCGCAACCGCCACAGCCGGAAAGACCCTGTCACAGCCACAAGTTGGCCGAAAACCACTGTTTGTGTCCTGGGTGTTTGTCACCACCGCAACGGTCCGGTTTCCACGCCGTCACGCCGGGCAGCCGCACCTGCACGGCGACCGCCCGCACCCGTCGGCCGCCGACCCGCTCCCCGGCCGGCCACCCAGGACTCCGAGCACGCCAACACGTGCCTCCCTGCGCCCCTTGACGCTCCCATCCCGCCCCTCTCATGGCAGCATGGGCCCACAAACGGCAGCCGAAACGGCGAGCGCAGCCGAACGGTCACTGGTGGAGGCGTCGATGCGGTGGTTGGTGGGATGGAGCAGCACCACCCCGCGGGCCGCCCGTGCCCGCACCCTGCACCCCGTCGGCGCGACGCAACTGTGGCCGGACCCCGACCCGTTGTGGGCCGTCGGCGACTGGCGGCCGGGCGAGGTCCGACTCGTCGAAGGCGAACGGGACAGCGCCCTGGCCGTGTTCGGACACTGCGGGGCCGACGACGAACAACTGCGGCTCGGACTCTCCGCCGCCCGCGGCGGTGCCGTACGCCAACTCACCTGCTGGCCCGGCTCGTACACCGTCGTCGTCCGGGTCGGGCGACGCGTCGCCGTCGTCAGCGACCTCGCGGGAGCGCGACCCGTCTTCCACACCCCCTGGGAAGGCGGCACCGCCTACGCGACCGCCGCACTGCCCCTCGCCGACCTCGTCGAAGCCCAACTCGACATCGGCCACCTCGCCGCCCTGCTCGCCGCCCCCGACGCCCCCGAAGCGCTCGGCGACAGCACCCCCTACGCCCAGGTCCGCCGCGTACCGCCCGGCCACGCGCTGGTCCTCCGCGACGGCGGCTCCCGCCAGACCACCAGCTACGAACCGGACGCGCCGTCGGTCGTCGCCGCGCCACCGGCACCCGCCGAGCAGGCCGTCGGCGGCCTGCGCGAAGCGCTCGTCGAAGCCGTACGGGTCCGGCTGGCCGCCCCGCGGCACGTACCCGCCGGCTTCCCGGACGGCGGACCGGAACCCGGCATCCCCACCCCTGTCTC
>NZ_WMLF01000282.1 GCF_014156695.1 Streptomyces durbertensis
GTGGAGGACTCACGCCTCCCAGAGGGGCGTCTCGTCCCAGCGGACGTCGTTCGCCCCGCCGGGGACGTGGAACTCCAGCAGTGCCGCGGCCTCCGCCTCGACCGCCGCCCGCTGTGGACGCGGCAGCGGGCGGAAGGGGTGCAGGCACAACGTGCCGGCGGTGCGCCGCCGGTCGACCTCCAGGCGCCACACACCCTCGATGCGTCCGTCGGCGAGGAAGACGGAGTAGGACGTGTTGCCCCGCCAGGTGCGGCGCTGGTCCTCCCGGGTCACCACACGCGAGCGGTCGGCGTGGCCGTAGAAGAGGTTGTCGTACTCCGGCAACAGCCGGGCCGGTGCGGGGGTGTCCGCGTCCGGGCGCGGCGCGTCGGGCAGGTCGTACAGCTCGGCTCCCGCCTCGTCGCGGAAGCACACCAGCCGGTCCCGCAGCGCGTCGAACACCTCGCGCAGACCAGTCAGTCCGGACCACATCTGGGCGTCCTTCACGCTCGCCGGGCCGAAAGCGGCGAGGTAGCGCAGCACCAGCCGCTCGACCGCCGTCCCCTCCTCGGCTGTCGTCTCCTCGGCGTGGTCCACGCCGAGCCAGTGCTGGACCGTGGTGTGGCGGGCCTGGCCGCCGCGCTGCCACAGTCCGCGCGGTGGCACCTGGACCAGCGGCAGGTACTGACGAACGAGCATGGCAAGCGCCTGCCGGCCCACCTCGGGCCACCGCTCCGCGAGCAGCCCGCCCAGCTCGTGGGACGAGCGCGGCGCCTCCTCCACCAACTCCCGCCCCCGGGCGACAACCTCGGCGGTCTCCGCCTCCGACAGCGCGGCGAGAGGCCGTCCGAACGCACCCTTGAGTGTGCGGAGATGGACCTCGGGGAGCAGGCCGCGGAGCGGCAGGCAGTCCTCCGCGGTGACCAGGTGCAGCGTCGAGCGCTGAAGGCTCACCCTGACCACCCGCCGCTCCTCGATCAGCCGGGAGAAGGCGTCCGGGTCGAAGTCGACAACCCGGCTCCACAGTGCCGTGTAGACGTTGCCGGGCACCTGGGCGTGCATACCCACGAGGTGTTCCACCACCTCGACCGGTGAGCGGTCGGTACGGGCGAGGAGCGCCTGGCGTTCGAGAGTGGCCCGGTTGATCTCACGCGTGCTCAGCACCTTGGTCTGCATGACGGCACCGTATGCGCTCTTGCGGCCAGAAGCTGTCCGCAAGGAGAAGGGCAGGAAGAAGAATTCTGTTTCTGATCAAACTTGACTAGCGCCATAACACCCACTACCGTGCTCACTCCTGGACGCTAATCAACTTTGACTACAGGAGTCTCCTTGACCGTTCCCCACTCCTCGTCCGTCTCGTCGTTCCGCGACGACGTAGCCACCGAGTCCGTCACGGGCTACCGCCCCACCGAGGAGGATCTGTGCAGCCTGGCCGAGTGGTTCGCGCACTACGACAACTCAAGCGCGGCGGGGGACGTCCCGCGGACGGCGGACCTGGCGGTCTTCCCGCTGAACCTGGTCACCGACGACTCGACCGGCCGGGCGTGGTGTGGCCAGTGGGACCGCGGGCAGTACCTGACCACGATGGGCGGGGTGATGGGCGGTGACGGGTCGGACGACACGCCGGCCGAAGGCGGCACCCGCTTCGACTCGGTGCGCACGCCCTTCTTCCTCAGCCCCACCCTCGCGGTGGTCTTCTCCCGCTCGACCATGACCGCCGGCGGCCGGACCCACCAGCTGGACTACGCCGACATCCTGGTCAGGACCGACGAGGGATGGCGGTTCCAGACGATGCTCCAGCCCGGTTGGGGCGACATGCTGACGGGCGGCGACGCCGGCTGAGCCGTCCCCGGTGGTGCACCATCGGGACATGCGAACGGGAAGCGGACGGCCGCCCGAGCACCGGACGCCGGACGGGTCGGGCACCTCCAGGGGCGCCCGACCCGCCCGGCGCGGTGGCGCGCGCCGCACGGCAGCCACCCTCAGCGTGCTCCTGCTGCTCGTGTGCACCGCCCCGCTGGTGGCGCGGATCGCCGACACCGACGGCCCGACGCCGCTCCCGTACCTGCTGGCCTTCCTTCCGTGGCTGCTGGTGCCGGGCTGGCTCGCGCTGTTCTTCGCGGTACTGGCCCGCCGACTGCTGCTCGTGGGCTGGGCCCTGGCGGCCCTCGGCACGATCGCCTGGTACCTCCAGCCCTACGGGCCGAGCCAGACCCTGCCCGAGGCCGAACCACCGGCGCAGATCCGGGTGTTGACCGCGAACCTGCGGCACGGGCAGGCGCTCGACGCGCTGCTCGCGGCGCTGCGCGAGGAGCGCCCCCATCTGGTGTCCGTCCAGGAGTGCGACGCCGAGTGCGCGCGGCGCCTGCGCGGCTCGACCGTCCGCGACGAGCACCCCTACCAGCTGTTCGCGGGCGACGGGGCCGCCGCGGGGTCGGCGATCCTCAGCACCTACCCGCTCAGCGCCCGGCCCCGGGTACCCGGCACGCTGGCGATGCCGGGCGCGGTCGTCGACGTGCGCGGGCTGCCCGTGCGTTTCCAGGTCGCCCACCCGATGCCGCCCGAACCGTTCCGGCTGGACACCTGGCGGCGGGAGCTGGCGGCGCTGCGGACGTTCGCCGCCGACCGCGGCGACGCCCGCACCATCATCGCCGGCGACTTCCACGCCACCCAGGACCACGCCGCCTTCCGGGCGATCGTCGACACCGGGATGCGGGACGCCACCCGGCTGGTCGGCCGGTCCCGTACCGCCACCTGGCCGGCACCGCTCGCGCCCCGGCTGGGAGCGCAGATCGACCACGTCCTGGTCAGCCGGCACCTGGTGCCGGTGACGGCCCGCTTCGTGCCGTTGGAGGGCAGCGACCACCTCGCGGTGCTCGTGGAACTGCGGGTGTACGAGTGAGCCCAGGGGTTCGCGGCGGCGACCTGTCGGCGCTCACCTTTCGACAAGCGGGCATGAGACATCGCACAGCAGGGAACCGGACATGGTCGGCCCGCGTTCTTGTTGACCAGCACCCGTCGGACGGACTCGCGCGGGACTTCGGGGGATTGTCTGCGGAAAGGGACCACAAAGGTGAACCTGCTCGACGTCGTGATCCTCCTCGCCGCCGCGTCGTTCGCGGTGTCCGGCTACCGCCGCGGCCTGGTCGCCGGGGCGGTGTCGCTCGCCGGTTTTGTGGGCGGTGCGGTCATCGGCGTGTGGCTGCTGCCGTTCACCCTGGGGCTCGTCGAGCGCGGCACCACGATGGCCTTCCTCGTCGCGTTGCTGACGGTGCTGGTCCCGGCGGGCGCCGGGCAGGCGCTGGCCGCCCGGCTCGGCTGGCGGCTGCGGCAGACGCTGCACTGGGCGCCCCCGGTGCGCTGGCTGGACGGCGTGGGCGGGGCGCTCGCCAACGTCGTGGCGGTGCTGCTGGTGGCGTGGGTGGCGGCGAGCGCGCTGGTCTCCTCCCCCTCACCCGAGGTGAGTCAGGCCATCCGGGGTTCCTCGGTGCTGCGCGCGGTCGACGACCGGCTGCCCGACCAGGCGCCGACCTGGTTCAGCAGGGCCACCGGCGCGTTGACGACGGCCGGGTTCCCGCAGGTGTTCAACCCCTTCGAGCGGGAGTCGGTGGCGGAGGTGCCGGCGCCGTCCGGCGACTCGGTGACCGCCGCGGCCGTCGCGGCGGCGCAGCGCAGCACGGTCAAGGTGGAGGGCGTGGCCGCCGTGGACGGCCGACGTCAGGGCCAGGAGGGCAGCGGCTTCGTCTACGCCGAGCGGCGGGTGATGACCAACGCGCACGTGGTCGCCGGGGTGAGCGAGCCGACCGTGCGGGTGGGCGGTGTCGGACCGCGCTACCGGGCCACGGTGGTCTACTTCGACCCGGAGATCGACGTGGCGGTGCTGCGGGTGCCGGACCTGGACGCGCCCACGCTGCCGTTCGCCGGTCCGGCGAGTCGGGGCGACGCCGCCGTGGTGGCCGGCTACCCGCAGAACGGCGGACTGGACCTGCGCGCCGCCACGGTCGCCGGTCGCACCTCGGCGCGCGGCCAGGACATCTACGGGTCGAGTGTGGTCACCCGTGACATCCACCCGCTGCGCGGGCTGGTGCGCCCCGGCAACAGCGGCGGCCCGCTGCTGACCACCGGCGGCGAGGTGTACGGCGTGATCTTCGCCCGCTCGGTGAGCGACCCGGACACCGGCTACGCGCTGACCGCCGAGCAGGTGCGGACGGCCGCCGAACGCGGCAACACGGCGACCGAACCGGTGAGCACCGGCACCCGCAACGCGCTGTAGCCGCTGCCCGGCGTCAGTCCCGCCGCAGCCCCGCGTCCCACACCCAGGCGGCGGTCCCCACCCTGTTGCGCACCGCCAACGTGCCCTGGACATGCGCGAGATGCGTCTTCACGACGGCCGCCGGGAGGTGGTGTGGCTGCGCAGCGAGCGGGTGGTGATATGCGCGGGCTGATCAGCGAGTCGCCGGCCACCGCGGCCCCTACCACCTCGACCAGCAGCACGGCGCCCGAGCGCTTCCGTAGCCCGACCGGGCCCACCGGCGGTCCGGCGGGGACGTCAGGACGTGCGGGAGCGCCCGCGGTGGCGCGCCCCGGTGTCGGGGCGCGCCATCGCGGGCGGTAGGGGCGGGTGGTCAGTGACCGACGTCGTTGAAGGCGAAGTTGAAGACGAACATGGCCGTGAGCAGCCACATGAACAGGCCGGGCTCGCGCCACTTGCCCTGGGCGAGCTTGATGGCCGAGTAGGCGATGACGCCGGCGGCGACGCCGTTGACGATGGAGAAGGTGAACGGCATCAGGACGACGGTGAGGAAGACCGGGATCGCGACCGCGCGGTCCTTCCAGTCCACGTGGCGGGCGTTCTGCATCATCATCGCGCCGATGACCACCAGCGCCGCGGCGGCGACCTGGCCGGGCACGATCTGGGCGAGCGGGGTGAACAGCAGCATCAGGGTGAAGATGAGGCCGGTCACGGTGGCGGACAGGCCGGTTCTCGCGCCTTCGCCGACGCCGCTGGCGGACTCGATGAACACCGTCTGCCCGGAGGCGCCGGAGACACCGCCGATGGCGCCGCCGGCGCCGTCGATGAGCAGGGCCTTGTTCAGCCCGGGCATGCGTCCCTTGGCGTCGGCGAGCTTGGCCTCCTGGCCGACGGCGATGATCGTCGCCATGGCGTCGAAGAAGCCCGCCAGCACCAGCGTGAACACGATCATGGTGACGGTGGTGGCGCCCAGCGCCGCGTAGCCGCCGAACTCGACGTTGCCGAAGATGCTGAAGTCCGGGCTGGACATCGGGCTGCTGGGGATCTGCGGGGTGGCGAGCCCCCAGTGCTCCTGGTTCAGGCCCTTGACCTGGGTGACGACCAGCGAGAAGACGGTGCCGATGCCGATGCCGATGAGGATCGCACCGGGGACGTTGCGGGCCAGCAGCATGAAGATGGCCAGCAGGGTGAGGCAGAAGGCGAGGACCGGCCAGCCGGTGAGCTGGCCGTCGACGCCCAGGGTGACCGGTGGGCCGGCCTCGGAGCGGCCGACGAAGCCGGCCTTCTCCAGTCCGATCATCGCGACGAACGCGCCGATGCCCATGGTGATGGCGTGCTTGAGGCCCATCGGGATCGCGTTCATGATCTTCTCGCGGAGCCCGGTGATCACCAGCAGCATGATGATCACGCCGTAGATCACGCACATGCCCATGGCCTGGCCCCAGGTCATGCTGGGGACGACCTGGGTCGCCAGCACGCCGGACACGCTCAGGCCGGCCGCCAGGGCGAGCGGCACCTTGCCGATGACGCCCATCAGCAGCGTGGTGAGTCCGGCCGCGAAGGCGGTGGCGGTGACCACCGCGGAGGCCGGGAGGGTGTTGCCGTTCACGTCCTCGACGCTGAGCAGCAGGGGGTTGAGCAGCAGGATGTACGCCATCGCCATGAAGGTGGTGACGCCGCCGCGCACTTCGCGACCGACCGTGGACCCACGCGTGGAGATGTGGAAGTAGCGGTCGAGCCATCCCGTGTCGGCAGGGGGGCGCGTGCCGTCGCCCGGTTCCTCCGCGGAGATCATCGGCTCTACCTTCGACTGTGCCATTGTGCTGGCTCCCAAGGTTCATAGGGACACCCGCCGCGTGGTCGCGGTACGGGATTTGGGATTGCACGACGCGGGGGACGGCCCGAGAACGTGGGACGGGGTGACGATCTGGTGGGGGGCACCGGGCCCGGCGGAGCGAACCCGTTCATGTGCTGTTCATCTCGTGTGCCGCCCAGTAGACCCCCGGTCGGGCGGACCGGTGCAGTCACCGAATGCATGAAGCGATTAGCTGGACGACCCACCGGTCTTGTAGATTCGAACGAAAGGCCGGTCCCGGAGACGGTTCGGGTCGGACGAGACGGCATCTACGGCAACGGTCAGGACGGTGGGCGAGAGGATGCGGCTGCGCGCTCTGCTGGAGACGACTTCGCTCGGGTTGCGGCTGCTCAGCGGCGAGGACGAGCTGGACCGCACCGTCCGCGGCGTGATGACCACCGACCTGCGGGACCCCAGCCGCTATCTGTCCGGCGGTGAGCTGGTGCTCACGGGTCTGGCCTGGCGGCGGGACGCCTCGGACACCGAGCCGTTCGTCCGCGCGCTGGTCGGTGCCCAGGTGGCCGGGCTGGCCGCGGGCGAGGCCGAGCTGGCGGGCATCCCCGACGACCTGGTGCAGTCCTGCGCCCGGCACCGGCTTCCGCTGTTCGCCGTGGACGAGGACGTCGCCTTCGCGACGATCACCGAGCACGTCGTGCGGCAGGTGTCGAGCGAGCGGGCAGGCGATCTGGCGGCGGTGGTGGAGCGCCACCGGCGGATGATGGCGTCCGGTCCGACCGGCGGCGGGCCCGAGGTCGTGCTCGACCTGCTCGCCGGCGACCTCGACCTGCGGGCGTGGGTGCTCTCCCCCACCGGGCGGCGGATCGCCGGCGCCGGGCCCGGCTCGGACGCCCCGACGCTGCCGCCGGAGGTCCGGGCCCGGCTCGCCGGTGAGCACCTGGCGGCGGTGCGGAGCGGTCGGCGCGGGCCGTAC
>NZ_WMLF01000283.1 GCF_014156695.1 Streptomyces durbertensis
GTGGTGAGCGGCGCGGGAGGGTGGGTCCTGACGCCGCCTCCGGTGCCTGAGGACGGTTGTGCGGAATGTGCGCGGCTCACCGCGCGGCGGCAGAGTGCGGAGTGTCGGCGGGACCACAGCGCGGCCGTCGACGCCCGCGTGCTGCTGCGGCGTCACCTGAAGGAGGTGCACGAGTGAGCAGCCACCGGATCTACCGGTACGTGGAGCACGTCATCGATCACGCGCCCGAAGGCGGCGTTGTCTACGAGACGTTCTGCGTCGCGGGCGGCTGCGCCGCCGGGTCGGGTCCGCAGCCGGAGCAGGACGTCGTCCAGGACTGGGCGCTGCGTCACGCACGCCGTACGGGTCATCACCTCTTCCGTCGGACCGTCACCGACCACGCGCGGGTGACCCGCACCGGCCCGGTGTGCTGAGCGGGCGGGGCGGCCCGCTACCGACCGAGACGGCCGGGAGCGGGTGTGCCGCTGGTGGGTTACCGGTCGGGAACCTCAGATCTCCCGCAATTCTCGCGGGATGTCGTTGCCGCGTTGTCCGGACGCTGCGAGGGTTCTGACGTTCCCGGACCTCAAGCCACCGGAGGCTTCTCTTGGCTGTCCGTCGTTCCGCCGTCGCCGCGGCGTCCGCCGCGGCGCTGCTTCTCCCCGCGGCACTGATCCCCGCCACGAGTGCCGGAGCCGCCGCTCCTCCGCAGGCCACGGGAGGGGAGGCCCATTCCCGTCCGCCCGCCAAGCAGCCCGTCGCGACAGGTGGCGGGGGTGCGGTCTCCAGCGTCAACCCGTACGCGTCCCAGGCCGGTCTGGAGGTGCTGCGGCGCGGTGGCAACGCGGTGGACGCCGCGGTGGCCACCGCCGCCGCCCTCGGCGTCGTCGAGCCGTACTCGGCCGGTATCGGCGGCGGCGGGTATCTCGTCCACTACGACGCCGCGACCGGGAAGGTCGGCACCGTCGACGGCCGGGAGACCGCGCCGGCGGGGATGCGTCCGGACTCCTTCGTGGACCCCGCGACCGGCAGGTCGATCCCGTTCGACGAGGCGGTCAACTCCGGTCTGTCCGTGGGCGTTCCCGGCACCCCGGCCACCTGGGCGAAGGCCCTGGAGGAGTGGGGTACGGTCCCGCTGGCGTCAGCGCTGCGACCGGCCACCCGGCTCGCCGACCGGGGGTTTGTCGTCAACGAGGAGTTCCGCGCCCAGACCGCGATGAACGAGAAGCGCTTCCGCGACTTCACCACCACCGCCGAACTGTTCCTGCCGGGCGGCGAACTCCCGGTGGTCGGCTCCCGCTTCCGCAACCCGGGCCTGGCCCGCACCTACCGGGAACTCGCCCGCGACGGCGTCGACGCGCTCTACCGCGGCGGCATCGGCCGCGACGTGGTGCGGACCGTCAAGCGGCCACCGGTGGCGCCGGACTCCACCCGGCACGTCCGCCCCGGACTGATGGAGCGGGGCGACCTGGCCGCCTACACGCCCGTACGCCGCGACCCCACCCATGTCACCTACCGCGGCCTGGACGTCTACTCGATGGCGCCGTCCTCCTCCGGCGGGACAACCGTCGGCGAGGCGCTGAACATCCTGGAGAACCTCCCCGTCCGCCCGGCGGACCGGGCTCAGGCACTCCACCACTACCTGGAGGCCAGCCGGATCGCCTACGCCGACCGCAACCGCTGGGTGGGCGACCCGGCGTTCTCGGACGTGCCCGCCAAGGAGCTGCTGGCAAAGGAGTTCGCCAAGGAACGCGCCTGCCTGATCCGGCCGGACGCCGCGCTCACCAGTCCGTTGGCGCCGGCAGATCCGCGCCAGCCGGGCTCCGGCTGCGCCCGTGGGACCGGCGGCGAGGAGCCGTACAAGGGGCCGTCCACCACCCACCTGGTGACCGCGGACCGCTGGGGCAACGTCGTCTCGTACACGCTGACGATCGAGCAGACCGGCGGCTCGGCGATCACCGTGCCCGGTCGGGGCTTCCTGCTGAACAACGAACTGACGGACTTCAACTTCACGCCGCTGACCGAAGGCGTGCCGGACCCCAACCTGCCCGGGCCCGGTAAGCGCCCCCGCAGCAGCATGGCGCCCACGATCGTCCTCCAGGACGGCCGCCCGCTGCTCGCCGTGGGCTCGCCGGGCGGGGCCACGATCATCACCACCGTGCTGCAGACCCTCGTCAACCGGCTCGATCTGGGGATGTCGCTGCCCGAAGCCGTCGCCGCACCGCGCGCCTCCCAGCGGAACCGGACGGTGACCGACGCCGAACCGGCCTTCCTCGACTCCCCGGAGCGTGTCGCACTGGAACGACTGGGGCACCGCTTCGTCCGGGCCCCGCAGACCTTCACGCCCTCACCGGAGATCGGGGCGGTAGCGGCGCTGGAGTTCCTGCCCGACGGCAGGATCCAGGCGGTCGCCGAGCCGCGCCGCCGCGGCGGCGGGTCGGCGATGGTGCTGCGCCCTTGTCGCTGAGCCCACCCACGACGGCACGTCGCGCCGGCCGCCGCCCGGGGGAGCGGCGGCCGGCCGGCTCGGCTGGCGCCAACGCGCCCAACCTGACGCCGCGCCTGGCGCTGGAGCCCCCTCAGGCCGTTGTTGGCACGATACGTCCATGACCCAGGAGATTCACGAACGAGGAGAAGCGCTGGTCGCCGCAGCCCAGGCAGGCGACGCAGAAGCCGTACGGCGGCACACCAACTTCTTCGTGCTGCAACAGCTCGTCGACGAAGGTATCCCGTACTGGGAACAGGCCGTAGCAGCCGGAGACCCCTTCTCTCACTACACCCTTGCCCGGTACCGGAAGATTCGCGGTGACCGGCAAGCAGCGCAAGCGCTCTATCGCGCCGTGGCCGACCGTGACGCCGGGTGCGCCTACGGGCTCGGCGTACTGCTCCACGAAGAAGGCGACCCCGAGGCCGCCGACTGGTTTCGCCGTGGCTGGGAGCAGGGACGTAATCTCAACTGCAAGATCGAGCTCGGCAAGCTCCTCGCAGCCGAGGGGCGACTCGACGAGGCGGCGAAGTTCTTGATGAAGGACGTCGCGCTGGGCGACATCGCCGTCTTCCGTTGGGTGCAGCTGTTCGAGTCGATCCGCGAGGACTTCGACCGAGTCGCAGCAGCGCTCGACGCGGCCGAGGCCGGCAGCGACCCAGAAGGCGCCGCCCAGGCGTTGCGCCCGCTCTTCGCGATGACGCAGCACTTCTCGGACTATCCGGGACTGACCGCGGAAGCAGCCGGCTACTACCGCCGGGCCTGCGCGCTCAGCGCCTCCGCTCGCGTGGACTATGCCGTGTTCCTGACGGACACCGGAGATGACGCCTCCTGGCCTCAGGCCCGGGGCCTGCTGATAGAGGCGCACGAGGAGGGCTACGAAGGCGCCGCGTACGCACTCGGTGTGCTGCACGCGCAGCGCGGCGACCTCAGCGACGCCGAGCACTGGTACACCATCGCGGCCGCCAACGGACATGAGTCCTCTCAGTGGAACCTCGCGCTGCTCTGCAAGCGCCAACGACGGTACGAGGAGGCCGAACGCTGGTTCCGGGAGGTCGGTGAGGACGACCGTGATGTCATGGAGCAGCTCGATGACATCGCCGCGATGCGCGCAGGTGGCGACACAGGCCCTGGAAAGGATCTACGTCGCCTGCCCGGGCTGCGCGAGCGAGCCGAGGCAGGTGACGTACATGCCTCGTACGCACACGGGAGGATCCTCCGGGACTGGGCCGGTGTTCACGACCGCCATCTCCTGCGCTGGTTCGAACCCGCCGCGACGGCAGGAGACCCCGAGGCGGCGTCCGACCTCGCGGAGCTCTACGGCGCGTTGGGCAGGCCCGCGTTGCGTGATCAGTGGTACCGCACTGCCGCCGAGGCAGGTCATCATGGCGCTTGCCACCATATGGGGTGGCTCTCCGAGCATCACCACGACTTCCAGGAAGCTGAACGCTGGTACGAGCGCGCGGCCCGTGGAGGTTCCGCGCTGAGCGCCATGCTCGCGGGCAAGCTCAAAGCCCAGCGCGGCGCGTACGGAGAGGCGGAACCGCTTCTTCGGGAGGCATGGGAGGGATCCGGTGATGCCGACTACCGGACAGAGACCGCCGGCTACTACGGGCTTACTCTGCACCGGCTGGGTCGGCTTACCGACGCTCTTGAGCCCCTGCGTCTCGCAGCCGAGCGCTGGGATGAGGACGTGCGCCCCCGCTACCGATCGGACGACTTGACCGTCCTGTCCCGAATGGTCGATCCGGGGCGGGAACTGGCCGCGATCGAGGCAGCCTTGACGGCCTGACACGGCGAGTCGACGGCGGGCGACGAGGCCGTGGAGTCGAGCCTCCACGGCCTCGTGGATCCTGCGGGCTCAGCACGGCGTGTTCGGCGGGCGGCGCTCGGGGCGGGGGCGACCGCGAGTGCCTGCTTGAAGCCCTGGAACCGCGGCGGCAACCCGCTTGGCCGCCGCAGTCCCGCTTCGCCCCGCCCGGCGGACAGGGTCAGCGGAGTTGGCGGCGGACGAGGTCGTGGAAGAGGCCGTCGGTGGCGCTCAGGAGTTCGGTGGGGGTGCCCTGTTGGACGATGCGGCCGTCGGCCATGGCGACGACGCGGTCGGCGCCCAGGACGGTGGAGAGGCGGTGGGCGATGACGACGCGGGTGCAGCGCAGGGCGCTCGTGGACTCCATCACGACGCGCTGGGCGGCGTTGTCGAGTGCGCTGGTCGCCTCGTCGAGGAAGAGGACGCGCGGCTTGCGGACCAACGCCTGCGCGATCATAAGGCGTTGGCGTTGGCCGCCGGAGACGGTGCCGCCGCCGTCGGAGAGCATGGTGTGCATGCCCATCGGCATCGCGCGGATGTCGTCGGCGAGGCCGGCGCGTTCGGCGGCCTCCCACGCCTCCTCCAGCGTGTGGGCCCCGGCGCCTCGGATGCAGTCGAGGATCGAGCCGGTGAGCGGCTGGGCGTTCTGGAGGACGACGCCGCACTGGCGGCGGACGGCGGACTGGTCGAGGGCGGCGAGGTCCTGGCCGTCGTAGTGGACGCTGCCGGTGAGCGGCCGGTCGAAGCCGATGAGCAGCCGCAGCAGGGTGGACTTGCCACAGCCGCTGGCGCCGACGATCGCGACGAACTCGCCAGCCGCGATGTGCAGGTTGACGTCCTCCAGGACGAGCGGGCCGTCGTCGCCGTAGCGGTAGGACACGCCGCGTGCCTCCAGGGCGCCGGTGAGGGTGCCGGGCGGGGTGCTGGAGTGGGCGACCTCCGGGGCGGCGCGCAGGATCGGGCGGATCAGTTCGAACATGGGCTGGACGGCGGCTGCCGAGAGCAGGGCGCCGGTGAGCTGGGTGGCGGAGCCGAGCAGCATCGTGACGGCCGTGCTGAAGGTGAGGAACTGGGCGGCGGTCATGCCGCCCCGGGCGGGCCCGGCGAGCAGCAGGAACATCACCAGTGTGCACAGCGGCAGGTAGACGGCGTTGAGGACGGCGAGCACGCAGCGGATGTGCCCGATGCGCTGCTGGAGTTCGCGGGTGCGGGCGAAGCCCTTCGCCCAGGCGGCGTACGCGAAGCTCTCGGCCGCCGCTACGCGCAGCTTGGGCAGCCCGCGCAGGGTCTGGAACGCCTGGTTGTTCAGCCGGTTGCCGAGCTTCACGAGCTGCCGCTGGTAGCGGAGTTGCCACAGGCCGAGGCCGAGAAAGGTGGCCGCGACAACCGACAGGATGCCGAGCGCGGCCAAGGCCATCGGCACGCTGAGCCAGAACAGCAGCACGAGGTTGGTGAGGCCGACCGTGCCGGCCTGTACGCAGACCGTACCGATGCCGGACAGGACGCGGCGGATGGCGCTGACGCCGAGTGCGGCGCTGGCCAGTTCGCCGGTGGAGCGGCCCCGGAAGAAGTTGGTCGGGAGCCGCAACAGGCGGTCCCAGACCGCGGGTTGGAGTGTCGCCTCGACGCGTCCTTCCAGTCGTAGCACGGCGGTGTTCTGGTAGAGCAGGAAGGCGGCGGAGACCGTGGCGGCGGCGACGAGGGCGAGGGCAGCGGGGGCGATCAGGTCGGCCTCGCCGGCGGGCACGTACGCGCCGAGGACGCGCCCGGTGGTGAGCGGTACAAGGGCGCCGAGCGCGGCGGCGACCAGCGCGCCGATCAGGAGCCTGCGCAGTTCGGGGCGGGTGCCGTGGGCACTGAACCGCATGAGGGAGAGCAGGCCGAGCGGCCGGTCCGGCAGCGGGCGGTAGAGCATGACGCCGCGCGGGTGGAGAGCGGGGGCGGTGTGCGCGGTGACGCGTTCGGCGTCGCCGGTGCGCGGGTCGACGACGTGGTAGCCGCCGCGCCGCCACAGCAGCGCCACCGGGGAGTCGTCGGCGGCCCGGTGGCCGAGCAGCGGCCCGGCGTCCCGCCGCCACCACCGGCCGGTGAGCCGCACTTCGCGGGTGCGGACGCGCGCGGCGCGGGCGAGACGTTCGACGGGGTCGGCGCCGGTGTCGTGCGGGCCGGTGACCGGCTGTTCGGGCAGCGGGACGCGGGCGTCGCGGGCGACGAGCCGCAGCGCGGCCAGCGTGTTGTCGTCGTCGGCAGCGCCGGCGGCGCGGCGGGGGCCGCGCGGGCCGATGGAGGCCAGCAGCGCCTCGTCGGCCCGGTCGCTCGCGGCGCGGCCGGCGCGGATGCCGGCCTCGGCACGGTCGGCGTGGTCGCGTTCCAGGGACTCGATCCAGCGGTCCAGCGCGCACAGCAGCCGGTACTGCTGGTCGACCATGCCCTGCCAGGTCGCCGGGTCGATCAGCAGGGTGCCCGCGGCGTGGCCCTGGTAGGCGGCGCCGTAGCGGACGCTGCCGGGGGTGAGGCTCATCCACAGGATGTCGTCGTCGTGGGCGTCCGGCCTGCCGGGGGCGGACGCCCACGACGACGAGGCGGGGTCGGCGGAGGTGTCGCCGCCGTCGAGCGGTGCCTGGTAGAGCACGCGCAGGCCCCGGCCGACGCCCCGGTTGAAGGCTTCCTCCAGCGGGCTGGGGGCGGGCGCGGCGCCTGGGTGGACGTACGGGTCGTACGTGTG
>NZ_WMLF01000284.1 GCF_014156695.1 Streptomyces durbertensis
GCCCCCGGTACGCCGACTTCCTCGCCTCCCGGCCGCGCGCCGCCGAGAACGACGCCATCAACCTCCTCGCGGACCTCGCCCGCGAACTCGACGCCCGCGTCCACGTACTGCACCTCTCCTCCGCCGACGCGCTGCCCACCATCAGCGCCGCCCGGCGCGACGGCGTGCGCCTGACCGTCGAGACCTGCCCGCACTTCCTCACCCTCACCGCCGAGGAGGTGCCCGACGGCGCCACCGAGTTCAAGTGCTGCCCGCCCATCCGGGAGCGCGAGAACCAGGACGCGCTGTGGGCCGGCCTCGCCGACGGCACCATCGACTGCGTCGTCTCCGACCACTCGCCCTGCACCACCGACCTCAAGACCCCCGACTTCGGCGACGCCTGGGGCGGCATCTCCTCACTCCAGCTCGGCCTCCCGGCCGTGTGGACCGCCGCCCGCGAACGCGGCCACTCCCTGCACGACGTCACGCGCTGGATGTCCCAGGCCCCCGCCCGACTGGCCGGCCTCACCACCAAGGGCGCGATCGAACCCGGCCGGGACGCGGACCTCGTCGTCCTCGCCCCCGACGAGACGTTCACCGTCGACCCCGCCGAGCTCCACCACCGCAACCAGGTCACCGCCTACGCCGGGAAGACCCTGCACGGCGTGGTGCGCTCCACGTGGCTGCGCGGCCGGCAGATCACCGACAACGGCCGGATCGTCGAGAAGGCCGGCCGACTCATCGAAAGGAACCCCGCATGACCGCGGCCCGTACCGGACTGCCCCGCTTCACCGGCGACGCCAAGCCCTACGGCGGCGGGGACCCGTACGCCGACTACCGCACCGCCGACTTCCCCTTCACCCACCACGCGGACCTCGCGGACCGGCGCCTGGGCGCCGGGGTCCTCGCGGCCAACGACGAGTTCTTCGCCGAGCGCGAGAACCTGCTCGTCCCCGAACGCGCGGAGTTCGACCCCGAGCACTTCGGCCACAAGGGCAAGATCATGGACGGCTGGGAGACCCGCCGCCGACGCGGCGCCGACGCCCAGCGGCCCCACCCCACCGACGACGACCACGACTGGGCGCTGATCCGCCTCGGCGCCCCCGGCGTCGTCCGCGGCATCGTCGTCGACACCGCCCACTTCCGCGGCAACTACCCGCAGGCCGTCTCCGTCGAGGCCACCGCGGCCCCGGTCTCCGCCTCGCCCGAGGACCTGCTGGCCGACGACGTCAAGTGGACCACCCTCGTCCCCCGCACCCCGGTGGGCGGCCACGCCGCCAACGGCTTCACCGTCGACGTCGAGCAGCGCTTCACCCACCTGCGCCTGCGCCAGCACCCCGACGGCGGCGTGGCCAGGCTCCGCGTGTACGGCGAGGTCGCCCCCGACCCCGCCTGGCTCGCCGCCCTCGGCACCTTCGACCTCGTCGCCCTGGAGAACGGCGGCGCCGTCGAGGACGCCTCCGACCGTTTCTACTCGCCGGCCACCAACACCATCCAGCCCGGCCGCTCCCGCAAGATGGACGACGGCTGGGAGACCAGGCGCCGCCGCGACAAGGGCAACGACTGGATCCGCTACGCGCTCACCGGCCGCGCCACACTCCGCGCCGTGGAGATCGACACCGCCTACCTCAAGGGCAACTCCGCCGGCTGGGCCGCGCTTGTCGGCCGCGACGGCGAGGAGGGCGAGTGGGTCGAACTGCTGCCCCGCACCCGGCTCCAGCCCGACACCGTGCACCGCTTCCTGCTCGACGACGCGCCCGCCGTCACCCACGTCCGGCTCGACATCTTCCCCGACGGCGGTATCTCCCGCCTGCGTCTCCACGGCTCCCTGACCGAGGACGGCGCGGCGGCGCTCGCCGCCCGCCACCAGGAACTCGGCGGCTGACCCGCGCCCGGCGCCCGCCGCTCGCCGGCGGTCGCCGGGCTCGGCACGTCGGCGGTTCGGCCGCCGGCGTCGGGACGGCCGATTCGCGGGGCGCGCCGGTGACGACCGTCGCCCCCGACCCGCCCGGTCCAGCCCACCCGCCGACGGGCCGGATCGGGCGGGAGGCCGCCTCCTGGGCTGAGGACCGCCCCGTTGCCCTGGCCCTCAGCCGACCGCTCATCGAAGGCCGGCCCCACCCGCCAGGCCCGACGTGCGACCGACCGGCACGTCGCGGCCGGAACCCGGCCACTCCCCGCGCTACCCGACCCTGGTGACGCGCACCCTGCCGCACGGCCCCGCCGCTCGGGCCGTGCGGCAGGCCGGCCCTCCTCCGGCCGGGGGCCGGAGGATGTCACTCCGGTCTGCGGCCGGTCGGCCGTCGGGCCACCGCCCACCGGTCCTCCGCTCGCGCCGCCCCCACCAAGCTGATCGCCGTGCCGGGACCGGAGCGGCCCCGTACGTCGACCCGCCGCCCGCGCCCGGTCGGCGCGGGCGCGCCGACCCGCCTCCGGCGCCCGCTTCTGGCCGCGTCGTTCACGCCGGCTGCCGGCGGCGAGGGGTGCCCGCCGCGCCTCCGTCCCTCCCGGCCTTGAGGGGCGCGTCCGCGACCCTCTGCCCCTCGGGCCCATGCCCGTCGAGCCCCGTGGGCCCGAAGCGCGGCAGCGGAGGTCCGGGTCCCACCGGACGTCTCCGCCGCTGAACGCCCCGGCCCCCGCGGGTGCCGTCCTCACCCAGGTGCCCGCCCGCGGTCCCGGTGGCGGATACTTGACCGGCCGGCGTCGGCCCTCCTCGGGTCGTGCCGGCGGGCAGATCCGTACCGAGGGGCAGGAGCCGGTGGCCGGCGTGAAGTGGTTTCGAGGGCGCGCGAACAGCAGGCGCACACAGAGCACGCGCACGCACAGCAGGCGTACGCACACCGGCGGAGCGGGCGGCGGCAGCGGCCGCCCGGGAGGCAGACGGTCGGCCGTCCTCGCGGTCGGCCTCGTCCTGACGCTCGCGCTGAGCGCGTGCAGCAGCACCGGCGGCAAGCGCGCCGAGGAGGAGCGGGCCAGGGGAGCGGCCGGTCCGGCGGCGGTGGACACGCCGCGCTGGAAGATCGCCATGGTCACCCACTCGGGCGAGGGCGACACCTTCTGGGACATCGTGCGCAGCGGCGCCGAGCAGGCGGCCGCGAAGGACAACATCGAGTTCCTGTACTCGCACGACAAGGAGGCCGGCAAGCAGGCCCAACTCGTCCAGGCCGCCATCGACCAGGGCGTGGACGGCCTGGTCGTCACGCTCGCCAAGCCGGACGCCATGAAGGCGGTCGTGGAGAAGGCCGTACGGGCCGGCATCCCGGTGGTGACGATCAACTCGGGGCAGGACCGCTCCAAGGACTACGGCGCGCTCGCCCACATCGGCCAGGACGAGGTCACCGCCGGCGAGGCCGTCGGCGAGGAACTGAACGAACGCGGCCTCACCAAGGCCCTCTGCGTGCTGCACGAGCAGGGCAACGTCGGCCACGAGGAGCGCTGCCGGGGCGTCCGCGCGACCTTCGACGGCACCGTGGACAACCTGTACGTCGACGGCACCAACATGCCGGCCGTCGAGTCGTCGCTGGAGGCCAAGCTGCAGTCCGACGAGAAGGTGGACTCCGTCGTCACGCTCGGCGCGCCGTTCGCCGCCACGGCGGTGAAGGCGGCGAAGCAGGCCGGCAGCAAGGCGCAGGTCAGCACGTTCGACCTGAACGCGCAGGTGGTGCGCGCCCTGAAGGACGGCGAGCTGACCTTCGCCGTGGACCAGCAGCCCTACCTGCAGGGCTACCAGGCCGTCGACCTGCTCTGGCTCTACAACTACAACGCCACCATGCTCGGCGGCGGGCAGCCCGTGCTGACCGGTCCCCAGGTGCTGACCGGGGACGACGCCGAGGCGCTGGAGGAGTACACCCGTAGGGGAACCCGATGAGCGACACCCGGACATCCGACTCTCAGCCGCCGCCCACCGAGGGGCCGGCGGCCGACGACGCGCCGACCGCCGAGCCTCCCGCCGCCGGCCCGCCGGGCCGTGCCGGGGAGCTGGCGCGGCGGCTGTTCACCCGCCCGGAGCTGGGCGCACTGGTGGGCGCGGTGGCGGTCTTCGTCTTCTTCGCCCTCTCCGCCGAAAGCTTTCTGCGTCCGGGCAGCCTGTCGACCGTCCTCTACGCCTCCTCCACCATCGGGATCGTCGCCGTCGCCGTCGCGCTGCTGATGATCGGCGGCGAGTTCGACCTGTCCGCCGGTGTCCTGGTGACCAGCTCCGCCCTGGTCTCCTCGATGTTCAGCTACCAGATGACCGCCAACGTGTGGGTCGGCGTCGGCGTCTCGCTGCTGGTCACCCTGGCGGTCGGGCTCTTCAACGGCTGGCTGCTGACCCGCACCGGACTGCCGAGCTTCATCATCACGCTCGGCACCTTCCTGATGCTGACCGGCCTCAACCTCGGCCTCACCAAGCTGATCGCCGGCACCGTCTCCACCAAGTCCATCGCCGACATGGAGGGCTTCTCCGCGGCCCGCGCCGTCTTCGCCTCCCAACTGGACCTCGGCGGCTTCACCCTGCGCGTCACCGTGCTGTGGTGGCTGGCGCTTGTCGCCGTCGCGACCTGGGTCCTGCTGCGCACCCGTGCCGGGAACTGGATCTTCGCCGTCGGCGGCAACAAGGACGCCGCGCGGGCCGTCGGCGTCCCGGTCCGGGGGACCAAGATCGGCCTCTACCTGGGCGTCGCCTTCTGCGCCTGGGTGCTCGGCCAGCACCTGCTGTTCAGCTACGACGTCGTCCAGTCCGGCGAGGGCGTCGGCAACGAGCTGATCTACATCGCCGCCGCCGTCATCGGCGGCTGCCTGCTCACCGGCGGCTACGGCTCCGCCGCCGGCGCGGCGATCGGCGCCCTGATCTTCGGGATCGTCAGCAAGGGCATCGTCTACGCCGAGTGGGACCCCAACTGGTTCAAGTTCTTCCTCGGCGCGATGCTGCTGCTCGCGGCCCTGCTGAACGCCTGGATCCGCAAGCGGGCGGAGGCCACCCGATGACCGACACGACCACACGCGAGACCGCGCCGCCCGGGGCCGGCGAACCCCTGCTCGGCCTCGTCGACGTCGGCAAGTCCTACGGCAACGTCGCCGCCTTGCGGAACGTCTCGCTCGACGTGCACGCCGGCTCGGTGACCTGCGTGCTCGGCGACAACGGCGCCGGCAAGTCCACCCTCATCAAGATCATCGCCGGTCTGCACCGGCACGACACCGGGCGCTACCTGCTCGACGGTGAGGAAACGGTCCTGCACTCGCCGCGCGAGGCCCTGGACCGCGGCATCGCCACCGTCTACCAGGACCTGGCCGTCGTCCCGCTGATGCCCGTCTGGCGCAACTTCTTCCTCGGCTCCGAACCGCACACCGGCCGCGGACCGCTGCGCCGCCTCGACGTGGCCACCATGCGCCGCACCACCCGGGAGGCCCTGGCCCGGATGGGCATCGACCTGCCCGACGTGGACCGGCCCATCGGCACCCTCTCCGGCGGCCAGCGCCAGTGCGTCGCCATCGCCCGCGCCGTCCACTTCGGCGCCCGGATCCTGGTGCTCGACGAGCCCACCGCCGCGCTCGGCGTCAAGCAGTCCGGCGTGGTGCTCCGCTACGTCGCCGCCGCCCGCGACCAGGGACTGGGCGTGGTCCTCATCACCCACAACCCCCACCACGCCCACCTCGTCGGCGACCGCTTCGTCCTGCTCAAGCGCGGCACCATGGCCGGCAGCCACCGCAAGGGCGACATCACCCTCGACGCGCTCACCCACGAGATGGCCGGCGGCGGCGAACTGGAACAGCTCGGTCACGAGCTCGCCCGCACGCCCGCGCCGACACGCTCCCCAGCCGCCTCGTAGGGCACAATCGATTCGATGAGTACGTACCGTGACCGCGGCGCCGCGAGCCCCGCCCGCACCACCGTGCTGCGCACCGTCTCGACGCGCGAGCGGCGCTCCCACCTGTCGGCGCCCCGGGTCCCCACCGTCGGCATCGACATCGGCGGTACGAAGGTCATGGCCGGCGTCGTCGACGCCGACGGCACCATCCTGGAGAAGCTCCGCACCGAGACACCCGACAAGTCCAAGAGCCCCAAGGTCGTCGAGGACACCATCACCGAGCTGGTCCTCGACCTCTCCGACCGGCACGACGTGCACGCCGTCGGCATCGGCGCCGCCGGCTGGGTCGACGCCGACCGCTCCCGCATCCTGTTCGCCCCTCACCTCTCCTGGCGCGACGAACCCCTGCGCGAAGCCCTCCAGGCCCGCCTCGCCGTCCCCGTCCTCATCGACAACGACGCCAACGCCGCCGCCTGGGGCGAGTGGCGCTTCGGCGCCGGACGCGGCGAGGACCACCTCGTCATGATCACCCTCGGTACCGGAATCGGCGGCGCCATACTCGAGGACGGCAAGGTCAAGCGCGGCAAGTACGGCGTCGCCGGCGAGTTCGGCCACATGCAGGTCGTGCCCGGCGGGCACCGCTGCCCCTGCGGCAACCGCGGCTGCTGGGAGCAGTACAGCTCCGGCAACGCCCTCGTCCGCGAGGCCCGCGAACTCGCCGCCGCCGACTCCCCGGTCGCGCACACCATCAACGCCCGCGTCGGCGGCCAGATCGGCGACATCACCGGCCCGCTCATCACCGAGCTGGCCCGCGAGGGCGACGCCATGTGCGTCGAACTCCTCCAGGACATCGGCCA
Organism: Streptomyces durbertensis; assembly: GCF_014156695.1. Lineage (GTDB taxonomy): Bacteria > Actinomycetota > Actinomycetes > Streptomycetales > Streptomycetaceae > Streptomyces > Streptomyces durbertensis. The sequence continues at coordinate 6,626 of NZ_WMLF01000284.1, forward strand.
GTGGCTCGGCGTCGGCATCGCCAACCTCGCCGCCGCGCTCGACCCGTCCTGCTTTGTCGTCGGCGGCGGCGTCAGCGCGGCCGACGAACTGCTCATCGGCCCCGCCACCGACGCCTACAAGCGCCACCTCACCGGGCGCGGCTACCGGCCCGAGGCCCGCATCGTCCGCGCCCAGCTCGGCCCCGAGGCCGGCATGGTCGGCGCCGCCGACCTCGCCCGGCTCGTCGCACGCCGCTTCCGCCGCGCCAACCGCCGCCGGCTGGAGCGCTACGAGATGTACGAGCGCGCCGCCGCCCAGCTGGGCCTCACCGGCCGGGCGGGGAGGTGAGCGGATGACCACCGAGG
>NZ_WMLF01000285.1 GCF_014156695.1 Streptomyces durbertensis
CCACGCCCTCCCCGTAGCCCGCTCAACACACTCTCTGTGTCCGGACACCGCGCCGCCTTACAGCGGCAGCCGAAATCCACTGCGGTCGAAGCGCCGATGCCCGATCATCATCTGGTCGCCGATCAGGGAAGCTGGCACGGTGCCCACCGCCCCCTACCGAGTGGAGAGCAGCATGAACGGCGTTGACGAGCGCGACATCGACGAGGCCATCGCCACGGCCTTCACAGTGCTGAAGGGTGCTGTCGAGACCCACAGCCACAAGAGCATCGAGGCGTACAGCCACGCCCTGCGCGCACTGGTGGAGTTGCGTCGGGAGGTCGCGTCAGGGAACAGCGCCTGAGACGCTGCCCCGGTGCACAACGGGTGCACGTCGCGGGAGAAGTCATTCCCCAGACGCCGCCTTCGGGCGACGCACCTCCGTGTTCCAGCCTCAAGTCGCCAGCCTGTAGCGCCTTCAGCGCTGCTTGGTCGAGGACACCGCCCTCACGAGTCCATCCAGATCTCCCGTGTAGACGATCACTTCTTCGTCGTCTTCCGGAGGGTCGAAACGGGCGAAGAAGTCGTCGAGGGCTTCGGGCGTGACGGTGAGGGCGTTGGCGTCCTCGCGCTGGTTGCGTTCGGTGAGACGCCGCAACAGTTCCTGCCGGTCGGCCGGTAGGTAGACCACGAGAGGGTGGCCGCCCACCTCGCCGGCGGCCACCCTCCAGGCGTCACGCTCGTCACGGCGCCACAACCCGTGATCCAGGACGACATCGTTTCCCGCTCCCAGTTCCCTGACGAACCGTTCCCGGATTGCCGCGACCACGGGACGTTCGCGCTCGAAGTAGGTGTGCTCGGGATAGTCGATGCCGTAGCGGCCGTGGAGGCGGTGGACCTCCTCGTCCACGGAGAGGCGGGTCATGCCCCGTTCAGCCAGGGCCTGGGCGACAGTCGTCTTGCCGGAGCCGGTGATGCCGACCAGCAGCACGGCCAGCGGCGCGACGGTGTTCACGTTCGGTGCCCTTCCTGCCGGTACCCAGGTGCCCAGGTGTCCATTCTGGCCGATCTGGATGGGCTACCGGTGGCTGCTTGCGGCCTGGAGGTGCCAGCGGGTGGCGATGGTGCGAGCCTCAGGTGCCCACCCGGCCGGCATCCGGCCGAGGGTGACGCGGCGGAAGGACAGACGGGGGTCGGCGACGTTGATACGGCCCTGGTGGCGGTCGACGTGATCAAGCAGGCGGCCGGCTTCCTCCCGCACAGCCGGAGTGTGCTCGGCCCACTCGCCGGCGGTGAACCGCTCAACTCGCCGCCGGAGATCGTCCAGGACGCCCATGCGCCACTTGAAGTGGTGGACGCAGGCCAGCGTGTCCGAGTCCGGCCTGTGACCGTGGGCTCGGTGATTGCCGGAGGCCACCGGTACACCGGATCGTGCGAGGACGATCTTGCGGGGGTCGCCGTGCAGGAGGCGGTGGGTGAGATGACCGCCGAGCGGGAAGGCGCGGTCCAGTCCTGCCTCCGGCCGCCAGTCGGCGAGGCGGCCGTCTGCGGCGACGCGGTCGAGCATCAAGCCGCCTACCACCTGCCGCCCCGACTTCTCGGCGGTGACGGTCACCTCGGCGAGCGGGGCGGGGAAGGTGTGGAACTCGTCGGAATCGGCGAGCAGGTGCCAGCCGGGCCCTGCTTGCTCGCGGAGGGCATCGCGCAGCTCGGTGGGTGTGCTCGTGCCACGGTCCGGTTGTGATCTTCGTGGGGGTGATGCCGAGGTCGCGGCTGACAGCCAGGAGTTGGTGCTGCCAGGCGTGGGGGACATGGTCGGGGAAGTGGAAAGCGAGGTGGAAGTCCTTGATGCCAAGCGCGCGGTAGTGGGCGGTCCAAGCGGTCAGCAGGGACGGTTCTACGGAGCCGATGACGGCGATCAGGGCGGGAGGTGTGCTCAGCATCGTGGCTCCTTCGTACGCAGGGGAGCGAAGGCGTGAGTGAGGAAGTCGGCTTGTTCGGCGGCGGTCCACATCCCCAGCATCTGGGGCGTCCCGGGACCGGGCCGTGGGGGTAGCTGACGGACGACGGTGTGCAGGGCGTCGGCGAGACCGTCGGGGTCACCGGCGGGGAAGGTCAGAGCCCAGGGCTGGCCGCGAAGGCGGGCGGTGAGACGGGGGTCGTGGTCGGAGAGGACCAAAGAGGCGCCGAGGCGGGCGGCATCCATCACGAGTCCGGATTCCTTGCCGACACCGGGCTTTCGGGCAACCAGGGCCGCGTCGGCGGCGGCGTAGACCAGTCGGAGCACCGATTCGGCGACGGGGCCGCGCACGGTATGCAGGCGCAGGAGCGGTAGGGCTCCCCACCGGTCCAGCACGGCCTCGTCAAGCAGGGCACCTACGACGATGAGATGCAGCGGCTCCCTCAAGCAGGCCAGTGCGGCGCCGACAGTAGCGATGTCCTTGTACGGCCACCAGCCGCCCACCAGGCACACCGCTGCTTCCCCGGCGGGGATGTCGAAGGCCGCCCGGCCGCCTTCACGTTCGGCGTCGGTGAGACGGTGGCCGTCGTCGACCGCGAAGGCCCGCACCACAGCAGGCAGGTCAGGGAAGACCGCGACGAACTCGTCGGCGACAGCCTCGGTCGGGTAGACCGCGAGGACGCGGCGCTCGCCCCGGCGGGCCAGCCTGTCGATCAGCCGCAGCACGGTGTCCTCGGTGGTGACCTGTTCGTGGATGAACCGCAGGTGCGGTTGACCGCCGAGGAAGGCTGCGGCCCCGTGCAGGGCCTCGCTCGCGGTCAGGATGACCACCGCTTCGGCCCGCGACTCCAGGCGGCGGGCGGTTCGCAGCGCGGACGCCTCCGCAAGGCACCGGACGGTCAGGGTGACCTGGTGCGGCAGTCGTCGCAGGAAGCGAGGCCAGCGGCGTGAGCGGAGCACCCGCTGCTCGGCCCTGGAGATTCCGGCCGCGAGGCGGGAAGCGGCCAGCAGCACGGCCGCCGGCCACCCAGACGGTGCGGTCACCAGCCGGGCGCCAGCCCTGCGCAGTGCCGTCGCCGTGTCGCGGGCGACCCCATGCGGGGTGATGACCAAACTGCCGGGCCGGGCCTGGGCGAGCGCCACCAGCGTGCGTTGGTGGTGTCCGCCCAAGCGGTCGGCATACGGCTCGATGAGCACAAGCGGACCGGTCATCCCGACACCGCCTGATCCCCGTGGGCGGCGGTGAACCGGGACCGCAGCCATGCGGGGGCGTTGAGGCGGTCGAACTGCTTGGTGTCCCTTGCCGCGTCGCGGGCGAAGGCGATCCCCTCACGGGCCCCGGCGGCGGCGTACAGGGCGAACTCCCCGTTCCGGCTGGCCGTCCATGCCTCCAACCGCTGGCGGGCATCGTCGTCGGCCATCCCGTACTCACTGCCGCGGGCGAGCATCGCGCACTCGCGGAAGCCGGCCTTCCAGGCATGGAAGGGGCTCTGGTTGAAGCGCGTGATGCCGGCGGTCTGGTCGGCAAACTCGATGCGGCCGGGCAGGGCCGCGAGTACGTCCACGGCCTCGCCCATCTCGCGCAGCGCACTGCGGCGGATCAGTTTCAGCCCTCCGTACCCGTAGGACAGGCCGTTGACCGGGTTGATCGCCCGCCACACCCGCATGGACACTCCCTCGTCCAGCGGCTCGACGGCGGCCGGGTCGAAGCCGGTGTCGATGGCGAAGTCGCCATCGACGAGGAAGAACTGCTCGCGGTCAACGACCTCGGCGCACAGCCGATAGGCACGGCGCATCCCGTGCACGCCGTGCAGCCGCCTGACCGAGCCGCCGAGCGTTCGCTGCGTGCGGGCGTGAAGGGAGTTGGCCATCGGCTCGTCGTAGGAGAGGAACACCGCGTCGTACTCGGTCACGAGACGGCTTCCAGGTAGCGGGCGGCGACCACGGCGGGGGCGAAGTCGGCAGTGGAGGCGTGGGCGCGCTTGGCGTGCACGGCGTGGAACTCGTCGTCCGTGGCCAGCCGCTCGGCCAGGGCCACAGCCTCGGCCTGGGTGGTGAAGCACAGCTCGGGATCGACGTGCTCGGCGAGCCAGCCCAGTCGCGGGGAGATGACCGGCAGGCCCATGCCCTGGCAGTCGATCACGCTCATGGACCAGGGGCAGCCGGGCCTGAACGGGGCGATGCCGAAGCGAGCGCCGGCCAGCAGCTTCTTGTAGCGGACGCGGTCGCCTCGGTCGGAGACAACCTGGACGTGCGGCATGGCAGCGAGCTGGTCGCGCATCTTCTCAGGGCTGTCGTCCAGGCCCGTGCGTTCGGCCCGGCGCTTGCCGAACAGGTCCATGACCCGCAGCCGGATGGCGCGGGAAGCCACCAGGTCACGGGCGAGATCCAGGAACTGCTCGGTGCCGTAGTGCGCGTACAGCCTGTGGTTGTAGACCCCGATCGCCCCGGTCTCGGGTCCGCTGGGAACGGTGGCGGGGTCGCGGACCAAGCGCTCGTCCCGTGGGGCCGGCACCACGCGGAGGCGGTCGCCGAGTTCCACAGTCATGCGGGCGGCGGCAGCCGACACCCAGGAGGCAGCGGTGGAAGAGTGGACCATCACTCGGTCGCACGCGGCGAGCCCGGCAGCGAAGGCCAACAGCACCGGCCGTCCGAGCCCAGCGTCATCAAGGGACGGGTCAAGCAGGAGCTGACCGCCGTCAGCGAACGAGAACGGGAGGTAGTGGCAGTACCCAGCCAGCAGGGCGTTCGACCCGGCTTCCAGCAAGGCCGTGCGGACAGCCGGGGCCTCCTCGATCTGGTTGGCCACGATCACATCCGGCTGCTCGGCCTGGATCAGCGCCACCAACTCGTCCACGTCCGTCGAGAACCGGGCGCGGTACTTCGTCCCCGGCACCTTCGTCGGGCGGAAGCCACAGCGGGCGTCCCCGGCCGGAGCCGGAGCCGCGACGGTCACCTCCGCCCCGGCGTCCGCCAAGGCCGGGGCGAGCAAGTCGGCGAAGATCCAGCCAGAATCCGCAGACAGCCGGTCGGGGTTGGAGATGTTCAGCAGGTAGAGCACCCGCATGGCGTGTCGCCTCCCTCATCTGCCCGGACAGGTCGATCCGGGTCGGTGAGAGAAGGAAAACGGCGACGCCGACCGTGACGGGATGATGAACTGGGATCACTCACAGTTCATTCATGCTCACCAACGATGACGCGGGGCGGGGCTTCGATGGGCACGCAGGACGAGGAGATCACCGTCGAGCAGGCGGCCGAGTACTTCGCCGCCGAAGTGGCGCGGTGGCGGGAAGTACGCGGCATGTCCAAGCGCGCGTTGGCGCGGGCCATGGGCTTCGACCCGTCGTACGTCAGCCACATGGAATCCGGCCGCCACAAGCCCAGCGAAGAGTTCGCCCGGCTCGCCGACGAGGCTCTGAACGCGGGGAAGGCGATCTGGCGGCGCTGGTGCGACTACGAGCAAGCCAAGGCCAGGGAGAGCCGGGGCCGGCGCCCTCCTGCGGCCCTGCCGGCGCCACGCAGGCCCGAGCAGCCATACGCGACCGGCTCCGCCCTCGTCGTCGAACACGACGCCGCCCGGCTCCAGTACGACGGCCGCTCGTACCGCCTCACCATGCGACGACTGCTGCGGAACACCGGTGATCAGCCCGTCACCCGGTACCTGATCCGCATCTCAGTCGACCGCTACCCCGGTGACCCCGAGCGATCCAATGCCCATTACCGGGCCCACCCCCTGACCTGGAACGAACTCGACCTCACCGCCACATGCCGGGGCGAGGCGATGCGCTGGCAGGCCAAGCACGACCGAGACGCCTTCAAGGAAGTCTGGCTGCTGTTCGACAACGAGCACGGGCGCTTCCCCCTCTACCCCGGCGAGTCCGTGTGGATCGAGTACGCCTACACGGTCGGTGACGACAACTGGGGCAACTGGTTCCAGCGAGCCGTCCGCCTGCCCACCGAACAACTGGAAGTCCAGGTCGTCTTCCCCACCGCCCTCGACCCGGTCGTGTGGGGCACCGAGACCTCCATGACCGCCGAAGCCTCCCCGTTGCGGACCCCACCCGTCCGCAGCGACGACGGTGAACTCCGGCAATTCACGTGGATCACGACCACACCCGCCCTGCACGCTCGGTACCGTCTGGAATGGCGGTTCCGGGCACGGCCCGAACGCGACACGGATCAAGAGGAGTTCAGGTGATTGACGTGCGGCCCAGCCAGCGCATGCGAGACCTCGGAGTCGTCCAGCACGGCGCCGCCATCCTCGCCGAACCTGCCCGCGCCTTCGACCTGCCCACCGAGCGCGACGAGGCCGAGCGCGTCGTGGACGAGCTGTTCGCCGCCATGGAGCGCATCGGCCAGGTCCACCCTTTCGCCAAAGGCATGGGCATCGCCGCCCCGCAGATCGGCATCGCACGCGCCGCCGGTGTCGTTCAGCCACCCGGAGACGCGCCCGCGATCATCCTGCTCAACCCACGCATCACCACCAGCTCCGACGAGACGGACGAGCAGTACGAGGGCTGCCTGAGCTTCTTCGACGTACGCGGCCTCGTCCCCCGCCCGCTGGAGATCACGGTGGAGACCACGGCCCTGACCGGCGAGACCGTGACCACGGTCTACGAACGCGGCCTCGCCCGCCTCGTCCACCATGAGATCGACCACCTCGACGGCCTGCTCTACTCCGCCCGCATGCGAACGGGAGTCGAGCCGATCCCCGTGGAGGAGTACCGCCAGACGGGCCGAGGCTGGGTGTACGACGGCGCCTGAACGCCGTTATCCGGCAGGCCGACTTGCCTCACGCCCGCAGGAGGGCGACCGAACCGGCGAGGGCCGCTGCCCCGGGTGGGGTAGCGGCCCTCGCGGACTGTTCTGAGATCGTGTCGGGGCCCATCCGGGCGCCCCGCTCGGCTCTTAGATGTCGAAGTACAGCTCGAACTCGTGGGGGTGGGGGCGGAGCTGCATGGGGGCGATCTCGTTGGTGCGCTTGTAGTCGATCCAGGTCTCGATCAGGTCGGAGGTGAAGAC
>NZ_WMLF01000286.1 GCF_014156695.1 Streptomyces durbertensis
AGGGTGACACCGTCGCGCATCGGCAGCATCACGCAGCTCACCCGCGCGTCGGCGGCGACACGGTCGTTCACCTCGCGGATGGCGCGGACGGCCGCGCCCTGCTCCGCCTCGTCCACCACCCGGCCCTGCTGGAGGACGTTGTCCAGCACCATCAGCCCGCCGGGGCGCAGCCGGGTCACCAACTCCTCGTAGTAGACGGGGTAGCCCGTCTTGTCCGCGTCGACAAAGGCGAAGTCCACGTGCGGCTCGGCGGGCAGCGCGCGCAGGGTGTCCGCGGCCGGCGCGATCCTGAGGTCGATCCGGTCGGCGACGCCGGCACGCTCCCAGTAGCGGCGGGCGACGGACGTCCACTCCTCACTGACGTCACAGGCGATCAGCCGGCCGCCGTCCGCCAGTCCCCGGGCGACGCAGACGGAGGAGTACCCCGTGAACGTGCCCACCTCGACGGCCAGTCGGGCGCCGGTGAGTCGCGTCAGCATGGTCAGCAGCTCGCCCTCGTCGTGGCTGATCTGCATGGTGAGCTGGTCGGGGTAGGTGCGGGCGGTCTCCTCGGCGAGGTCCCGCAGCACGGCGTCGGCGGGGCTGCTGTGCGCGACGAGATAGTCGTCGAGTGCGGGGTTCACGATGGTCATGCCGGGCGCTCCGTTCGGACGGGCCGCACCACCCGCTCCCCCGACGGACGCCCCTGGCCGCGGCGCCGGCGCCGAACTCCGCGCCGGCGCGGAGAGTGGTGATCGACTACATCGACTTACACGGCCATACCGTAGACGATCGTGAACAGCGTGCCGAGGGAGCCGATGATGAACACGCCGGTCAGCCCGGCGACGATCAGCCCCTTGCCCTGCTCCGCGCTGAACGTGTCGCGCAGCGCCGTCGCGCCGATCCGCTGCTTGGCAGCGCCCCAGATCGCGATGCCCAGGCAGATCAGGATCGCGACCGCCATGACCACCTCGATCATCACCCGCGCCTCGGTGCCGAGCGAGCCGAACGGGCCCCAGTCCGGGGCGATTCCGCCGATGATCGTGGTGATGTCGCCTTCGTCGGCCGCCAGGAACATGTGAACTCACCGCCCCAGTTGGGTGTTGTGGGTGACCGTGCCGGTCGTGCTGCGGGCGCTTTCGAGCGAACCCTCTTGAATTCTGCCATGAGATGCGATGGTTGAGGGGTGCGAAAGGCGTTGATGGCGGCCGGTGTCGGCCTGGGCATGGTGTTCTGCTTCCTGGCGCTGCTTGTCGTCGGCACCTACAGCGCCGCGTCGAACCTGGTCGGCGGCTCACGCCCCTCCGTCGCCCTCGCCAAGAACGCCGTGCCCGCGCAGTACGCGGCGCTCGTGCAGAAGTGGGGCAACCTCTGCGACGCGATCAACCCGGCGCTGCTGGCCGCCCAGTTGTACCAGGAGAGCGGCTGGAACCCGCGCGCCCAGTCGCCCGCGCAGGCGCAGGGCATCGCCCAGTTCATCCCCGGCACCTGGGCCGCGCACGGCCTCGACGCCAACGGCGACGGCAGGGCCGACGTCTGGGACCCGGAGGACGCCATCCCGTCGGCCGCCTCCTACGACTGCAAACTCGCCGGCTACGTCAAGGACGTGCCCGGCGACCCCACGGCCAACATGCTCGCCGCCTACAACGCCGGCGCCTACGCCGTCATCCGCTACGGCGGCGTACCGCCCTACCGGGAGACGCAGAACTACGTCGCCGTCATCCGGAAGATGGAACAGAACTTCTCGGCGCCGGCCGGCCGCGTCGACCCGTCCCGGCAGGCCGCCGGCGCGATCCACTACGCCCAGGAGAAGCTCGGCACCCCCTACAAGTGGGGCGGGAACGGCGGCCCCGAGGACAACGGCCGCTTCGACTGCTCCGGGCTCACCCGAGCGGCCTACGCCTCCGTCGGCATCAACCTGCCACGTGTGGCCAACGACCAGTGGAACAGCGGCCCCCACCCCGCACGGGACGAACTGATGCCCGGGGATCTGGTGTTCTTCTCACACGATCTGAACGACTGGCGGGCGATCCATCACGTCGGCATCTACGTCGGCGGCGGCTATATGATCGACGCCCCGTACACGGGCGCGGTGATCCGCTTCGATCCGATCGACACCCCCGACTACTTCGGAGCGACCCGACCGACCGCCGGCTGACCGGGGCCGGTACCCGGCCGGGACCCGGCCGGCCCCCACCAGGGGCGGTCACGACGGCCCACGCGGACGTCCGGTGTCACCCTTCAGTAACATCCGGGTGATCTTCCGGCGGGCGCGGAACGCCGGAGCGGCGGACGACGTTCCCGGGATGCGGGACGGCGAGACCGCCACGCAGAAATCGGGGGGCGGCAGCGCGTACCAACGGTACGCGTCCAAGGTGTGAAGGGGCACGGGTCGTTTTCATGGCTGGATGGGAAGACCCAGACGTCGACCTCCTGTATCGAGTCAACGGCTGGTCCGAACAGGCACCGCAGTGGTTCAGCTCACTGCTCGGCTTCATGAGTGAGTACGGAGTCATCTTCGGACTCATGGCGCTGGGCCTGTGGACGTGGTGGAGCGCGCGGCGGCGCGCCGACTCCGTGACCGCCGTCGCCGGCCTGCTGTGGGCGCCGATCGGCGCGTCCGTCGCGTACGCCGTCAACTACCCGATCCGCGAACTCGTCGAGAGACCAAGACCCTTCGTCGACCACCCCGACCTCAACGTGCTCGTCGAGGGCAAGACCGGGTACTCGTTCGTGAGCGACCACAGCGCCCTCACCATGGCGCTGGCGGTCGGCATCTTCATGGTCAACCGGCGCTGGGGGGCGCTGGCGTTGGCGCTCGCCGCGTTCCAGGGCTTCGGCCGGGTCTACGCCGGGGTGCACTACCCCACGGACGTCGTCGGCGGGTTCGCGCTCGGCATCGCCGTCGTGCTGCTGCTGTCCCCCCTGGCCTCGGCACTGCTGACGCCGCTGACCCGGGCGATGGCCGCCTCCCCCCGCGCCGGCTGGCTGGTCACCGCGCGGACCGCCGACGCGGACGGCGCGGGCGCCGACGACACGACGGGCGTGATCGACGCCGGGCACGACGGGACGGGCCCACCGCCCGCCGGGGAGGCTCCCGGCGCCCCCGCCGGCCGGGCGGACACCGGCGCCCACCCGGCCCCCCGGCACCCGAACGCGCGGGTGTGACGGCCGGGGTGTGACGGCCCCGGACCTGACGGCCCGGACGTGAGGCCTGTGCGGGACGGCCTGTGCGGGACGGCGCTATGCCGTGGCGGCGGTCGGGTCGTGAGCCCACCGCGGGCCGCCTCGGCCGCCCGGCACCACGTCCGGCCGCCCGTTCCCGGCGGTGGCGCGGATGGCGGCGACGACGTCCCGCGCCCAGACGGCCGGTGGTGGGGCGCTGAGCAGCCGGGCCAGCCGGGTGGTGTTCAGCCGCCGCTGGGCGGGCGGCATGGCCAGCGCGCGACGCAGGGTGTCCACGAGGTCGTGCGGTCGGCGCGGGTCGGTGAGCAGGGCGGCCTTCCCGAACTGACGGGCGGCCCCGGTGTACCGCGAGAGGACGAGAACGCCGGTCCGCGCGGTGGCGGCCTGGGCGACGAGGTACTCCTGCGCCGTGAGGTTCATCCCGTCGGCCAGCGAGGTCACCCAGAAGACGTCGGCCGCCAGGTAGTGGTCCATGACCTCGTTGAAGGGCAGCGCCCGGGGGATGTACTCGACCGGCTGCCATCCGCGGCGCCGCCAGCGGTCGTTGAGCGCACTGACGGCCCGTTCGAGTTCGGTGCGCGTCGCCTCGTAGGCGAGGATGCCCGGTTCGGGCGGCGGGCACACCAGCCGGAAGCGCAGTCGGCCGCGCAGCCCGGGCTCCTGTTCCAGCAGGGCGGCCAGGGCGTGGACCTTGAGGACGGGCGCCTTGGCGTAGTCGAGGCGTTCCACCGAGAGGACCAGCGTGCCCTCCTCGGCGGTCGGGGTCCGGGAACGGGCCAGTGCCGCGACGGCCTCCCGGTCGACACCGAGCGGGTGCACGCCGACACGTGGCCCGCGGGCGTGGTCCCCGAGCAGCCGGCCGAAGTGACGGGCGAAGCCGGCGGTGTGGAATCCCGCCCAGTCCAGCCGGGCCAGCGAGGCCCGCAGCTGCTCGGCCGCCGGCAGGCGCCGGAAGACCTCCGGGGACGGGAACGGTGTGTGGTGGAACGCGCCGACGACCAGGTCGGGGCGGGCGTCCTTGAGGAGGCCGGGGACGAGCCAGAGGTTGTAGTCGTGCAGCCACACGGTCGCGCCGTGCACGGCGTGGTCGCTGATGTGGCGGGCGAAGGCGGCGTTGACCTGCTCGTAGTCGTGCCAGTCGGCGGCGTTGTGGCGGATGAGGTCGGGCCGCGACATCAGGGCCGGCCACAGTGCCTCCTTGCACGCCCGGTGGAAGTAGCCCGCCCAGCGGGCCGGCGCCACGGGCAGCGGGGCCACGGGCAGGCCGGCGGGGAAGGAGGGCGCAGGGACGTCGGGCTTCGCGACCGGGACCGCGGCGGCCCACACGGCGTCCAGCCTCCCGCCGTCAGGGCTATCGACGTCAGGGCTTTCGACGTCGGGGCTTTCGACGTCGGGGGCGTCGGGGCTTTCGGCGAGTAGGGAGGTCAGGGTGGGCAGGATGCCGTTGGGGCTGGTAGGCCGCGTCCATCGGCCGCCGCTGAGACGGGCGGGCGCGCGGTGGTAGCCGATGACCACCGACGCCGCGGGCCGGACCCAGCCCAGCCGCCGCAGCGCGGACAGGATGGCGGCGGCGCCGTCGAGGGAGGAGCGGTGGGTGTACGGGTCGTGCGGCGCGCGCTCGCTCAGGGCCGCCTCGGCGTTGCCCACGATCACGCCGTTGGCGCCGAGCCGGAACAGCGAGAGGTCGTTGAGCGAGTCGCCCGCGACCAGCAGGTCGGTGCGCCGCCAGCCGTGTCGGTCGAGCAGCCGCCGGACGGCCTGGCCCTTGCCCGCTCCCGGCGGCAGGACGTCGAAGTACCGTTCCTCGCTGTAGGAGCAGGAGCAGCCCAGCGCTTCCACGGCCCCGGTGAGCGCGCGGGTCAGCCCGTCCGGCGCCAGATGGTACGAGCAGCGCCCCTCTTGGGCGACGCCCTCCTGGTAGCGCAGCTGCGGAAAGCGGCGCAGCGCTCGCCGGACTCGGTCGTGCCCGGGCCAGCCCGCGCGCAGCGGACCTTCCAGCGCGGTGACGTGCCGCATGTCGGACGCGTCGACGACGCTCGCGCCGACGTCCGCGACGATCCACCGTGGCGTCGGTAGGTGCGGGTCCTCACGCAGGAGCGCCCGCACGGAGGCCAGGCCCCGGCCGGTGGCGAAGACCACCGTGATCTCCGGGTGCCGCCGCAGCGCCCGCCGCAGCCGCAGACGGGCTTCGTCGTCGCCGCCGAGGAGCGTGCCGTCCAGGTCCGCGACCAGTACCCGTCGCGCTGCCGCTTCCCCGTTCCGTTCCGCGTCGCCAAGCGGCGCCCGGTCCTCGGCTGCGCTCCCATGCGCGCGTCCCGACACGTCGGCCCCTTCCTCCGCTCACACGCTGACGGCTGCCAGAGCCGGAGGCGCCAGGGGTCTGCGCCACGGGCCAGCCGTGATCAGCAGGTAAGCAGCACACGACGCTGGGCGACAGAGGCGGGCGCCAAGTGGCCGGAAAGCCACCCGCGAATGGCCGACAGCCGCCGGATCCCACCAGCGGCCCCGGGCGGGATCTAGCGGCTGTGGTGGTGGAGGGCGTCTTCGCGGGCCTTGGAACGCGCCCGTCGCGCGGGTCCACGCCAGCCGCACGCGCACCGGGCGCTGCTGAAGGAACCCCGCTCGGACGTGGTGACACGGTGCTCGGCCGCCGCCTGCGCGGTGACCTGCTCGGACTCGAAGGGCACACCGACACGGTAGCGACCGGGTGACGTCCCGGGCCGATTGTGAAGGAACGTAACGAGAGGCTTCGCCTGTCGTTAACCCTGGTGGTCCCGCACACCGTCGACATGGGGGTTGACACGTGAGTCGCAGGCGGGCGGCGACGGCCACCGCCGTGGTTGTCCTCACCACCACTCTCACCGCCCTGTCCACAACCGCCTGCACGGTGCGTGAGGACGGCGCGCTGACGTCCGCCGCCGCACCGGTCGAGGCCGCCGGCAACCCGCTCGCCCGGATCCGGTCGGCGGCCGACGCGCTGGCCGGGGCCGGCACCTCCCGCACCAGGACGGCGATGGAGATGGCCAGCGGCGGTACCCGGCTCACCATCACCGCCCACGGCGAGTTCGACTACCGCGCGCGCGTGGGCCAGCTGACCGTCGTCCTCCCGGACCGGGTGCTGCGGCCGGTCACCGAGGTGATCACGCCCGGCAAGCTGTACATGAAGAACCGCGGCGCCGGCGTGCCGGACGACAAGTGGGTCCGGGTGGACACGACGGAACTCAGCGACGGCAACCTGGTGACCGGCGGCGTCACCGACCCCCTCATCGCCGCCGAGCTGCTGCGGGGCGCGTTGGAGGTGGACTACGTCGGCACCGCCCGCGTCGCCGGCGCCGCCGTCCGGCACTACCGGGGCACCACGGACCTCACCGCCGCGGCGAGGCAGGCCGCGGGACCGCTGCGGCGGCGGCTCACCGCAGCGGCGAACGGCTTCGCGACCCCGCTCGTCCCGTTCGACGCCTACTTCGACGACGAGGGCCGGCTGCGCAAGGTGCGCCACGAGTTCGTCTTCGACAACAGCCAGGGCCAGGGCGTGAAGGTGGCCTCCACGACGTCGCTCTACGGGTTCGGCGCGCCGGTGCGGATCAGGATGCCCGAGCAGGGCGAGATCTACACCGGACGGATCTCCATGGAGGGCGAGTAGCCCCGGGGCGGGGGCGGACCGACGGACTCGTACGGACCGGTGGACTGGTACGGACCGGTGGGCTCGTGCGGCCTGACGGGCTCGTGCGGGCCGGTTGACTCGTGCGCGCGGCGGGGCGGGGGCGGTCCGGC
>NZ_WMLF01000287.1 GCF_014156695.1 Streptomyces durbertensis
GTCCCCCGCCAACCCGACGCCATCACCACCGCCGCCCACTGGCTCCTCACCTGGGCAGAGCCCGACCACACCTGGCCACCCCACATCAGCGGCACCAACCTCGACACCGGACCAGGCCCCCACACCGCCAACGCCCCCGGCCGCCGCACCGCCTGGTGCTACGGCACCCCCGGAATCGCCACCGCTCTCACCCACGCCGCACACGCCCTCAACGACCGCCACATCCTCAACATCGCCACCGCCGCCCTACACCACATCGCCACCCACCCCGACCAGTGGGACACCGAAGGCCCCACCCTCTGCCACGGCACAGCCGGCATCCTCCAAGCCGCCAAGCACCACAACCCCCAACTGGCCCACCACGTCGCGATTCCCCAGCCGCACTCGGCTGCCCCAGGGCTCCTCAACGGCACTGCCGGTACAGCGCTCGCCCTCGCCGACCACGGCGGCCTCCTTGCTCACCCCAGGACCACGACCTGGGATGCTGTCCTGCTTCTCTCGTGACGCCCTGGCCCCAAGGCGGTTGGTGAGCGAACGGATCTCCCGGTGAAGTGGCGGCCCTGACGCGTGCAGTTCAAAACCGTGACGTGTGTCTCATCTCTTCACGGATGCGGACTTTCGGTGACTGAGGGGTGATGATCTTCTTTGCATGTCCAGACCAAGGGGGTTACAAATGAAGAAGCTTCACAGACTGAGACCCGGTATGCCGACCCGGCATGTAGCGCATGCCGTCATAGGTGCTCTGGTGGTCGGGTGGGCTGTGACCGGGGAGACCGTCGCCAGCGCCGAGGCCCCTACCGCAGTGCCTGCGGCGGCTGACTCGGAAAGCTCGGAGGACGCTGCAATCGGCGCTGCGCGAAGGCGCGCAGCCGCGACAGGTGAACGCTCTGAAGTCGAGGCTCTGCGGACCGAGAGTTCGACCACCTACGCCAACCCGGACGGCTCGTTGACGGAGGAGTCGACCACAGGTCCGATCCGGGTTCGAGGCGCGCGTGGTGAGTGGCGCAAGGTCGATACCACGTTGGTGTACCGCGACGGGGTGGTACGGCCCAAGCAGGCCGCGACCGATATAGCGTTCTCGGGTGGAGCAGGCGCCCCCCTCGCGCAGGTGAGCGCGGGTGAACAGAGCTTCGGCATCGGCTGGGACGGGGAGCTTCCCCGGCCCACGCTCCGGGGCAACACTGCCCTCTACCGCGATGTGCAGCCCGACACCGACCTCGTGCTCACCGCGCTACCCGAAGGTTTCTCCCACCACTTCGTACTCAAGAAGCGGCCGAAGGAGAAGGTGGAACTGCGCATACCCGTGGTCGCTGAGGGTCTTGACCTCAAGAAGACTGCGGACAAGCGGCTGCTCTGGAAGGACGCTGACGGCGACGAGGTGGCGACCGCACCTGTCCCCGTCATGTGGGGTGCAGCCGAGGGGACTGCCTCGGGTGAGCCGGAGAAGGTCACGGACGTCGCCGTGTCGGTAGAGACCAGCCGGGACGAGCAGACTCTGGTGCTGAAGCCGGATGACTCGTTCCTCGCGGACGAAGGCGTGAAGTACCCCGTGGTGGTAGACCCGACCAACACGCTGCTGGGCCCCGCAACCGACACCTGGATCCAGGACCGTGCCTACCCGTCCTCTCAGCGCGGATCAACCGAACTCAAGGCGGGAACGTACAACGGCACCGAACGGGCCCGTTCGTACCTGAAGTTCAACACCACCCGGTTCGCCGGCAAGCGCATCGTTGACGCGAGCCTACGGCTGTACTCGCACTGGTCGTCCTCGTGCTCGACCGCGAACTCCGGTATCCAGGTTCGGCGGATTACCAGCGACTGGGACCCTTCCGCCATCTCCTGGTCCCAGCAGCCGAGCACGACTACCGCCGCCGCCTCAGTGTCCAAGGCGGCAAAGGGATACAACTCAACCTGTCCTGCCGGACAGGTGTCGTGGAACGTCAACGGCATCGTCCAAGCCTGGGCTGACGGCCAGCCTGACCACGGGCTGCGGTTGGCCGCTGTTGACGAGACCGATCCGCTCACTTGGCGACGCTACCGGTCCGCCAACTACGTCAGTGGATCGCACGACGCGGCAAACGAGCCGTCTCTGATCGTCACGTACAACTCCGCTCCCGGGACTCCCACCGCGCTGGGCCTGAGTCCGCTCAAAGCCGACACCATGCTGACCACTGCCGGGACGCTCACCCCCACCCTGCGGGCAAAGGTGAGCGACAGCGACGCGCAGAGCTCATTGGTCACCGAGTTCCAGGTGCAGCCAGACCCGGCGTTCGCCGACACCACCTACACGTGGACGGGTAAGACCGCAGCGTTTGCGCCGGGCGCTACGGCCACGGTCCAGGTCCCCGCTGCCTCAGCCCTCCCTGATGGCGCTCACCTGCGCATGCGCGCCCGCACCAGCGATGGGGTCGATACCTCGGCCTGGTCGGGCTGGACCGTCTTCCGCGTGGACGCGACCGCCCTTGCGCCCGCTGACCCTCCCGCGGCGTTGCAGACCGGAGCGACGGACACACCCACACCGCTGGTCTCCGGCATCGTCACCTCGCCGAACGGTGGCATGGTCGAAGCCCAGTTCCGCCTCCGGAACCCAGAAGGCACCGAAACACTGGGCACCCAACTCGTCGAGAACGGCCAGCGCGCAAGCTTCCAGATACCGGCTGACCGCCTCACCGGAACAGGCCCGTTCGCCTGGTCGATGAGGGCTTGCTACTCGAGCAAGTGCTCCGCCTGGACCACGTTCGCCTCAATCGCAGCGGGGTCATCCGGCGGCCTGCCGACCCCTCCAGTCCCTATGCCATCGGCCACTGTGCCACTGAGCACGGCAAGCGCCTGCGTCGGGGATAGCGGGTGCGTCGGACGGGCCGGCACTCCGCTCAGAGTCGGAGAGGTATCGGGCCGAAGCTGGCGCACGTACCTCAAGGCAGACCTGTCAAAGCTCCCTGCTGGCGCGCAGGTGACCAACGCAGTGCTCAACCTCCACACAAGCGGGACGACACCTCGGGTGGCCGTGCACGCACTCAACGAGGAGTGGACGACCGAGGGAACAGGCGACAGCCTGGACGCCGTCAGTGCGCCCGAGGCCAACCTGATGGCCACTGCCCCTTGGGAGCTCGACGTCACCGCGCTGGTTACGGGCTGGACCGACGACGCAAACGTCAACCACGGTCTCGTTCTCCGGATGCCGAAGGACGCACCGAATGGTGCCGGCATCAGCTTCAGTTCGGCCACGCTCACGGTTGAGTACGGAGTCGCCACAGCGCCGTCGACGCCGACCGGACTTCGCGCTCGCGCCGGAGACGGCGGTGCCCTGGTGACATGGAACGCAAGCAAGGACAGCGGGTACAACGACTCGGTCCTCACCTACGAGGTGACCGCCGTGGACGCCACAGGCGCGGTGGTCGCCAAGAAGACCACCGAAGGCACGGACGCAGTGCTGACCGGCCTTACCAACGGAACGTCGCACACCTTCCGGGTTACCGCCTCCAACCCGTACGGCACCAGTGGAAGGGTCACCAGCGGAGCGATCACGCCGGTAAGCGCTTCGCCGGACGGCGCGTCGTATGTGCAAGCGGTCCGGGAGTACCTGCAAGCCAGCGCATCGATGACCACTGGCGCCCATCACACCGCCGCCAGCGCCACACGCGGGCGTACTCACGCCGCACGCTACTCATCGCTGCTCAAGGCGGAGGAGTCGTGGCTGATCGACACACGGGATGCGTTGAATGCCGACGACCTCACCTTCACATCCATCACCTCGACAGTGTCCGACGCCCTGGTGATGCCTGCCAGCGACGGCTCGGTGGCCGTTCGTGCCAAGGTAAGAGAACAGCGGTTCCTCGCTGACTCACCTGCTGATCCGGAGACGAGCGAGGAAATCGTGCTCTTCTCGTTCGCCGGAGACACCCCTTCGCTGCGCAGCAAGATGGACGCAACCCAGTACGAGCAGAGGCTCCCTCGAGGTGAGGAGGCGTTCATCATGACGACGTACGGAACCGTCGAGGACGGGACGCCCTCGGTTCGGTCCTCCTCAACCGGTGGCCTGGTCTCAGAGCAGCGTCTCGAAGGCCCGCTCTTTGTCACGCCGTTCGCCACCATCGACGCCAAGGGCACGTCGAAGTGGGCGAGGGCGAATTACAACGCACCCCATGAATACAGTCAGAACTGCACCAACTACGTCTCCAAAGCCCTCTACCACGGTGGCGGCATGCGCATGAAGGGCACGAGCAAGGACAGGAAGAGCATCAATGTCTGGTGGCGGACCAAGCACATGGCGCCGCCACACTCGGGAGGTGGCATCTACTACCTCAACTCCCACACCTGGACGGTCGCCGACCACATGCGTAGGTTTTTTGACAAGCACAGCAAGGGAGTGGTGAACACGGAGACCAAGCAGCAACACGCCAAGGTCGGTGACGTGGTCTTCTTCAAGTGGGGTGGCAAGGGGAACTGGGACCACACCGGCGTGGTTACCAAGATGTCCAAGGGGAAGGCTTACGTGAGCGCGCAAAACAGGAACCGGCTGGATCAGCGTCTCGACGTCTTCCTTAAGAAGAGTGAGAAGGGCACGTGGGCGGACATCGTCCGTGTCGAGCCGGGATGGTACTGATGCAACGGCCTCGCGTATCCAAGCTAACGGTGGCTATTACAGCGGCCGTGTCGGTCTGCGTTGCTGCTGCCGCGTGGTGGTTTCTTCGTGACCCGACGCCCTATGAACTACGGGACGCGCCGAAGGTCCAGGTGACGGTTCAGCCGGAAAAGTCTCGCTACCCGGACGTGAAGGAGGTGGCTCAAGAAACCGAGCTGGTGATCAAGGTATACGTCCAGCGCCTCCAAGCCGGGGATGCCGCTGACCTCGCTCGTATCGGCGCTCCCTGGTACTCCGACAGGGAGCAAGCGGCGCAACAGCTGATCTCGCAGTACGGCGAACGTGCCGGCGAGCCTGTCAAGGCGGTCGTGGTCGACCCTGTCGTGCCCTACATCACGTACGTCGACCTCAGCTTCGCTGATGGAAGCAAACAGAGGATTGGGCTCTCCAAAGACGGGCGCGTGTGGTGGCTGCAACTAGGCGACGGCGACCCCGTCAAGCCCTAGGAAACGGCGCAATATGACGAGGGACGCCACCCACGGACATACCATCCGTGGGTGGCGTCCCTCATTCGCCACATCATGTCTGTGCCGACAGACAGGCTGCAAAGAGACCTGGCCGAGGAGGCTTACGCGTGAGCGATGCGTGAGCGGACGGGCGCATTCGGCGCGTCAGCGTCCGGACGGCGTGGCACAGGCCGAGCGTTCTGGCCTGGCCTCCCCGGATGGAGCAGGACCACCCGGATGCATCCGGGTGGTCCTGACCAGGACTTTCGATCCATTGGTCGTGGGTTCGAGTCCCACGCGGCCTCACGACCGCCGTGACCTGACCCGCGCTTTCGCCGTGTCTGCAGCGGGCTGGTGTCGAGTGAGGTGAGCCCTGGGGCGCAGTGTGTGCGTCGGAGGCGCCGGGCTGGACGACTACCTCGCGAGCTCGGTGACGAGAAGCTCGTTCGGGACATGGTCGTCGGCGACCTCCAGCGGGTGATCAAGTATCCCGAGCTGGGGTTCGCCATCGCCCAGGATGTTCCAGCGTACGTGCGTGACGCGTATGGAGTCGCCTATCCGCGATGGGCTTCATCAGCCGACTCGTCTCCTGACTGGCCCGTCCCGGCGTCCGCCCGCTGGTCGACCAACGGGGTGTGTCGGCCGGCTCACGGGTGAGTGGACTAGACCAGTGGTGGTTCAATGGGTTACAAACGCAGTCGGACCACCGCGCCCACTCTCCGCCTGGAGGCACCTCACATGTCCGCCACCGCCCCGAACGGCAGCGCCGAGCAGAGCGAGCTGCCCGGCAGCGTCATGTCCCGCGAGATGGCCGAGCAGCCGGAGATGCTGCGCCGCATCCTCGACTCCGGTGCCTCCCGCATCCGGGAGACCGCCGCGCTCGTCGCCGCCCGCAAGCCGAGGTTCGTGCTGCTCACCGCGCGGGGAACGTCGGACAACGCCGCGCTCTACGCGAAGTACCTGCTGGAGATCCGGCTGGGGCTGCCGTGTGGGCTGACTTCCATGTCCACCACGACGGCGTACGAGGCCCGGCCTGATCTGCGGGACGTGCTGGTGATCACGGTCAGCCAGTCGGGCGGGTCGCCGGACCTGGTGGCGTCGACCAAGGCCGCGCGGGAGGCCGGGGCGATCACGCTCGCCGTGACGAACAACCCGGACTCGCCGCTAGCCGCCGTCTCCGAGTACCACATCGACATCATGGCGGGTCCCGAGAAGGCGCTCCCGGCCACCAAGACCTACACCGCCTCCCTGCTCGCGCTGTACCTGTTCGTCGACGGTCTCGCCGGCGGCGACGGCGCGGCGGCGAAGGACCTGCCGGGCCTCGCCCAGTCGCTGCTGGACCGGCAGGACGAGGTCCGCACGCTCGCCGCCCGCTACCGCTTCGCCGAGCGCATGGTGATCACCTCGCGCGGCTACGGCTACCCGACCGCGAAGGAGGCCGCGCTCAAGCTCATGGAGACGAGCTACATCCCGGCTCTCTCCTACTCCGGCGCGGACCTGCTGCACGGCCCGCTGGCCATGGTCGGCAACGTCTCCCCGGTGATCGCCGTCGTCCCGGACGGCCGGGGCGGGGCGGCGCTGGCGCCCGTCCTGGAGCGGCTGCGCGAGCGGGGCGCGGACCTTGTCGTCTTCGGCACCGCCGAGCAGGTCGAGCAGGCCTCGGCCGGCTTTGTGCTGCCGACGGAGGAGGTGGCGGAGGAGCTTCAGCCGCTGCTGGAGATCATCCCGCTGCAGCTGCTGGCCTACGAGGTGACCATCGCCCGGGGCCAGAACCCGGACGCGCCGCGCGCCCTCGCCAAGGTCACCGAGACCCACTGATCCCACCCCTGTCTCTTATA
>NZ_WMLF01000288.1 GCF_014156695.1 Streptomyces durbertensis
GGGCAGGGAGACCTCGTTGGGCATCGCGCCGCCGAAGCGGCGGTCCCGGGAGGCGTACTCGACGCAGGCCCGCCACAGGTCGCGGCGGTCGAAGTCCGGCCACAGCACCTCCTGGAAGACCATCTCGGCGTAGGCGCTCTGCCACAGCAGGTAGTTGGAGGTGCGCTGCTCGCCGGACGGGCGGACGAAGAGGTCGACGTCCGGCATGTCCCGGTAGTACAGGTAGCGGGCGAACGTCTTCTCGTTGACCTTGCCCGGGTCCAGCCGTCCGGCGCGGACGTCCTCGGCGATGGCGGCCGCCGCGTCGGCGATCTCCGCGCGGCCGCCGTAGTTGACGCAGAAGTAGAGCGTCATCGCCGTGTTGTCCTTGGTCAGCTCCTGCGCGACCTGGAGTTCCTTCACCACCGACTTCCACAGCCGGGGCATCCGACCCACCCAGCGGATGCGGATGCCCATCGCGTGCATCTGGTCGCGGCGGCGCCGGATGACGTCCCGGTTGAAGTTCATCAGGAAGCGCACCTCGTCCGGGGAGCGCTTCCAGTTCTCCGTGGAGAAGGCGTAGAGGCTGAGGTTCCGCACCCCCAGTTCGAGGCAGCCCTGGAGTACGTCGAGAACCACGGCCTCGCCCATCTTGTGGCCCTCGGTGCGGGGCAGCCCGCGCTCCTTCGCCCAGCGTCCGTTGCCGTCCATCACGATCGCGACGTGGTTCGGCACCAGCTCGGCGGGGAGCTGCGGCGGACGGGCGCCCGAGGGGTGCGGTTCGGGGGCGCGGTAACCGGCGGACGCACCGTGCCGCTGCTGCGGCGTTCCGCGACGGGCCATGCGGTTCATCAACTCCAGGCGTAACGCGGGGGGACGAGGGGACCCCCACGGAGGAACGGGTGAGGCCAGGGAGCCGAGACTAGCCGGTCAGTCCTTCTCGACGTACCGCAGGGAGCGCAGGCCCCGCTCCAGGTGCCAGTGCAGATAGGCCGAGACCAGTCCGCTGCCCTCCCGGGTGTGCCGCGGTTCGGCGGCGTCGGCGGTCGCCCAGTCGCCGGTCAGCAGCGCGGCGAGCAGCCGCAGCGCCTCCGGTGAGGGCACCACGCTGCCGGGCACCCGGCAGTCGCCGCAGACGCAGCCGCCGGCGGCGACGGAGAAGAACCGGTTGGGGCCGGGCAGGCCGCAGCGGGCGCAGTCGTCGAAACTGGGGGCGTACCCGCCGACCGAGAGCGAACGCAGCAGGAAGGCGTCCAGGACGAGCCCCGGCGCGTGCGCCCCGGAGGCCAGCGTCCGCAGCGCGCCCACCAGCAGCAGGTACTGCTGCACGTTGGGTTCGCCCTCGTGGTCGGTGAAGCGTTCGGCGGTCTCCAGCATGGCGGTGCCGGCGGTGTACCGGGCGTAGTCGGCGACGATGCCCCGGCCGTAGGGGTTGATCGTCTCGGTCTGGGTGCACAGCGGCAGACCGCGCCCGACCAGCTCGCTGCCGCGGGTGAAGAACTGCACGTCGACGTGGGAGAAGGGCTCCAGCCTGGCGCCGAACTTGGACTTCGTGCGGCGGACGCCCCGCGCCACCGCCCGCACCCGGCCGTGCCCGCGGGTGAGCAGGGTGATGATGCGGTCCGCCTCACCCAGCTTCTGGGTGCGCAGCACGATGCCGTCGTCGCGGAACAGGCTCATACGGCGATTCTCGCAGCATTCCCGCGGCTTCCCGCAGCGGAGGACGCGGCGAAGACTACGGGGCCGGTGCCCGGGTTCTTGCGGTCCTCCCGGTTCCGGCCCCGGCGTCCGCGATGCCGCGGGGGCGCTTCAGGACTCCTCCCGGCCCTCCTTGAGGACCCGGGTGATGACCGTGCTCTGCGCGTCGGTCAGGCGTGGATCGGCGCAGTACACGGCCGTCCCGTCGACGGTGATCTCGTAGTTGAACCCGTCGGGGACACCGACGGGAGGCACCTCCCTGCCCTCGTCGACCGCCTCACGGACGAGCGCGATCAGCTTGTCGTCGTCTGTCTCCAGCGTGGCCCGCTTGGGAACCCCGCCGAAGCCACCGGTACGGATGACTGAAATGCGCATAATGTAGGTGTTCCCCCATCTCGGATGTCCATCCCCCGGGCGCCCGATCGGCGGGGAGGGAAAGTCGGGAAGAACCGTCGGATGGTCGTACCGTTTCTCGCATACTGATACGGGACGCTCACCCCCCGGCCGACTCGGCTAGGCTGCTTGGCATCATGCGTTACGGGCTGCTTCTTCTTAGCTGCCGCGGCGAGGGCCTGTAGTCGAGGCCGACCCCCTCCCCGCGGAGTTCGGTGCTGCCACCGTCGGCCGTCCGTCACAGCCTCCGCGACAGGAGCCACCGCGCCCATGACCGCCGCACCCTCCCACGGACCCGTCGGCCGCCGTACGCCGATCACCGCCGCCACCGTCACCCAGCGCCCCTCCGGGATGCCGATCCACCGCTACGGCCGGTACGAGGCCGTCGACATCCCCGACCGGACCTGGCCCGAGAAGCGCGTCACCAAGGCGCCCCGCTGGCTCTCCACCGACCTGCGCGACGGCAACCAGGCCCTGATCGATCCCATGTCCCCGGCGCGCAAGCGCAAGATGTTCGACCTGCTGGTCGGCATGGGCTACAAGGAGATCGAGGTCGGCTTCCCCTCCTCCGGGCAGACCGACTTCGACTTCGTGCGGTCGATCATCGAAGAGGACGCCATCCCCGAGGACGTCACCATCTCGGTGCTGACCCAGGCCCGCGAGGAGCTGATCTCCCGCACCGTGGAGTCACTGGTCGGAGCCCACCGCGCGACCGTCCACCTGTACAACGCCACCGCGCCCACCTTCCGCCGGGTCGTCTTCCGGGGCAGCCGCGACGAGGTCCGCCAGATCGCCGTGGACGGCACCCGCATGGTCGTCGACTACGCCGAGAAGCTGCTCGACGACCGCACCACCTTCGGCTACCAGTACAGCCCGGAGATCTTCACCGACACCGAACTGGACTTCGCACTGGAGGTCTGCGAGAGCGTCATGGACGTCTGGCAGCCCGAGGACGGCCGCGAGATCATCCTGAACCTGCCGGCCACCGTGGAGCGCTCCACCCCCTCCACCCACGCCGACCGCTTCGAGTGGATGTCCCGCAACCTGAGCCGCCGCGAGCACATCTGCCTCTCGGTGCACCCGCACAACGACCGCGGCACCGCCGTCGCCGCCGCCGAACTGGCCGTGATGGCCGGCGCCGACCGCGTCGAGGGCTGCCTGTTCGGCCAGGGCGAGCGCACCGGCAACGTCGACCTGGTGACGCTGGGCATGAACCTGTTCTCCCAGGGCGTCGACCCGCAGATCGACTTCTCCCGGATCGACGAGGTGCGCCGCACCGCCGAGTACTGCAACCAGATGGAGATCCACCCCCGCCACCCCTACGCCGGCGACCTCGTCTACACCGCCTTCTCCGGCTCCCACCAGGACGCCATCAAGAAGGGCTTCGAGGCGCTGGAGGCCGAGGCCGCCGCCCAGGGCCGGCCGGTGGAGGACATCCCCTGGGCCGTGCCCTACCTGCCCATCGACCCCAAGGACGTCGGCCGCTCCTACGAGGCCGTCATCCGCGTCAACTCGCAGTCCGGCAAGGGCGGCGTGTCCTACGTGCTCAAGAGCGAGCACAAGCTGGACCTGCCGCGGCGGATGCAGATCGAGTTCTCCAGGATCATCCAGGAGAAGACCGACAGCGAGGGCGGCGAGGTCACCCCGGCGCAGATCTGGTCCGTCTTCCAGGACGAGTACCTGCCCAACCCGGACAACCCGTGGGGCCGCATCGCACTGCGCACCGCACAGGCGGAGAGCACCAGCGAGGGCCACGACAACCTGACCGTCGAGGCCGTCGTGGACGGCGAGGAGACCGTCCTCAGCGGCACCGGCAACGGTCCGATCTCCGCCTTCTTCGACGCGCTGGCCGGCAACGGCATCGACGTACGGCTGCTGGACTACGTCGAGCACACCCTCAGCGAGGGCGCCAGTGCCCAGGCCGCCTCGTACATCGAGTGCGCCATCGACGGCAAGGTGCTGTGGGGCGTGGGCATCGACGCGAACACCACCCGCGCCTCCATCAAGGCCGTCGTCTCCGCCGTCAACCGCGCGACCCGGTAAGGCCCCGCCGACCGCGCGTACGGGTTGTGCGCGCGGTCGGCGTACAGCCGTCGACGTACAGGGGTTCGACAGCCCCGGTCAAGAGGCCGGTCCCGGCCACCCGCCGGGACCGGCCCGGCATTTGTCCGGTACGAGGTGCTGACGAGGGCTCACCTGTGTGGCTAACATCACGTGGGCAGCGTTGCCGGGGTTTCGGAGGTGTGGTGTGGGCTGGGTGCGCTTGGCGGGTGTCCGTACGGCGTGGACCACGATCGAGGACGGCGACTTCTTCTGCCCCGGCTGCGGCGGCGACCGCAACTACGAACGCCGCGTCGGACACCGCCGGCTGACAGTGCTCGGCCTGCCGCTGCTGACGCGCGGCGAGGTGGCACCGGTGGTGGTGTGCAGCTCGTGCGACCGCCACCACGGCCCGGAGGCGCTGGACCAGCCGACGACCACCCGGCTCGCGTCGATGCTGCGGGACGCCGTGCACACCGTCGCGCTCGCGGTGCTCTCCGCCGGTGGCGCGCGCTCCCGTACCGCCCGGCTGGCCGCCGTCGGCAGCATGCGCGCCGCCGGCTTCACCGCCTGCGACGAGGAGCAGCTGCTGACGCTGCTGGTCGCGCTCAGCGCCGACCGGGCCGCCTCGGGCGCCGACCTCGCGGACCTCGCCGACGAGCCCGAGCTGCGCCGCGTCCTGGAACCGCTCAGCGTCCACCTCGCCCCCGCCGGGCGGGAGGCCCTGCTCCTCCAGGGCGCGCGGATCGCGCTCGCCGACGGCCCCTACGAGGCGGAGGAGCTGGCCGCGCTCAGCGCGCTCGGCCGGGCCCTGCGCATCCCCGTGGCGGACGTCGACCGACTGCTTGCCGCCGCCCCCGAACGCAGCTGACGGCCGCTCAGAAGCCGAGCTTGCGCAGCTGCTTGGGGTCGCGCTGCCAGTCCTTGGCCACCTTCACGTGCAGGTCCAGGAAGACCGGAGTGCCCAGCAGGGCCTCGATGTGCTTGCGCGAGCGGGTCCCGACCTCCTTCAGCCGGCTGCCCTTCGGGCCGATGATGATGCCCTTCTGGCTCGGCCGCTCGATGTAGAGGTTGGCGTGCACGTCCAGCAGCGGACGGTCCGCCGGCCGGCCCTCGCGCGGCAGCATCTCCTCCACCACCACGGCGATCGAGTGCGGCAGTTCGTCCCGCACGCCCTCCAGCGCCGCCTCCCGGATCAGCTCCGCGACCATGACCTGCTCGGGCTCGTCGGTCAGGTCGCCGTCCGGGTACAGCGGCGGCGACTCCGGCAGGTACGGCACCAGCAGGTCGGCGAGCAGGCCCACCTGCTGCCCGCTGACCGCCGACACCGGCACGATCTCGGCCCACTCGATGCCCGCCTCCCGGCCGAGCCGGTCGACGGCCAGCAGCTGCTCGGCGAGCGTCTTGGAGTCCACCAGGTCGGTCTTGGTGACCACGGCCACCTTCGGCGTGCGCTTCTTCACCTTCGCCAGCTCGTTGGCGATGAAGCGGTCGCCGGGCCCCGTCTTCTGGTCCGCGGGCAGGCAGAAGCCGATGACGTCGACCTCCGCCCAGGTCGTGCGGACCACGTCGTTCAGCCGCTCGCCCAGCAGGGTCCGCGGCTTGTGCAGCCCCGGGGTGTCCACCAGGACAAGCTGCGCGTCCGGCCGGTGCACGATGCCGCGCACCGTGTGCCGCGTCGTCTGCGGCCGGTTCGAGGTGATGGCGACCTTCGTACCCACGAGTGCGTTGGTGAGGGTGGACTTGCCGGCGTTCGGCCGGCCGACAAAGCAGGCGAAGCCGGCACGGTGCGGAGTGGCGGGGGAAGGAGCGCTCATGCGCTCATTCTCTCCGATGTTCCGGACCGCTTTCCCTCCGGTGTTCCGGACCGCTCCGACTGCCGGCCCGCGACCAGGCCCGCGGCGGCGAGCGCGGCCGCCGCCGCGCACACCACACCGGCGGTGAGCAGCAGCCAGTCGGTGCCCCGCCCCTGCACCCAGTCCAGGACCAGCCGGGACCACACCACGACGCCCGCCAGCAGTATGCCGACCCGGGTGGCCGTGCCCAGGCGGTCCGCCGGGCGGGGCCGCCGCCGGGCCTCCGCGAGCTTCCGCAGGCCCTCCGGCAGCACGATGAGGGCACACGCGGCGGAGGCCGTGGCAAAGCCCTCCCCTCGCAGCAGGTCGACGACCACGGTGAACAGCAGGAACACGCCGGCGGCGGTCATCGCCCAGCCCAGCCGCTCCGGCGTGAGCAGGTCCTTGGACCTCGACACGGGAATCTCCCCCCTCTTTCCGGATCAGCCCGCGGTGACGGTCTCGCGGAGTCGGCCGTCCGGGCCGGCGAGCAGCACGGGCGTCGCCGGGCCGCCCAGGTCACGCACCGCGGAGAGGTCCTCGGCGGGCACCGCGGCCACGTCGGACACCACGGCGGCCGCCTCCAGGGACGTCGCCCCGGACGCGACGGCCATGGCCACCGCCGTCTGCAGCGCGCTGAGCCGCAGGGACGGCAGCGTCACCGTGCCCGCCACGTACGTCCGGCCGGTCTCGTCGCGGACGGCCGCGCCCTCGGGTACCGAGTTGCGCGCCCGGGCGCTGCGCGCCAGCGTGACGATCTTCTGGTCTTCCGGGTCCATGACCTGCGCTTCACTCATGGGTGCGAGCATACGGGTCGATCTTCAGCTGGGTGACGTCCGGGAAGCTGCCGGTGGGCCGGGGCGTGCGGTTGTCCACCACGGCCCGCAGCTTCTCCACCGCACGGTGCGCCAGCGGCAGCAGGGCGCTGCGCTCCCCCCTCGCGTCGCCGTCCCGCACCTCCTCCTCGTCGGGAC
>NZ_WMLF01000289.1 GCF_014156695.1 Streptomyces durbertensis
CCGTGGGGGGTGTGTCGGGGCGGGCCCGCAATGCCCGCAGCACGTCCAGTACCTCGGTGGTGGTGCCGGAACGGGTGATCGCCAGCACCCGGTCGTAGTGGCGGCCGGCGGGGAACTCGGAGGCGGCGAAGGCGTCGGTCTCGCCGTGGCCGCCGGCCTCCCGCAGAGCGGCGTAGGACTGGGCGACGAACCAGGAGGTGCCGCAGCCGACAACCGCCACCCGTTCGCCGCGCCGGGGGAGCGCGGCGGTGTGGTCGGAGACCTCGGCTGCGGCTTGTCGCCAGGTCGCCGGCTGGGAGTTGATCTCGACCGAGGTGCGGGAGGTGCCGGGGGCGGGCATGCGGTGGCTCCTTCGGGCGGGGCGTGGACGAGCGGGTGCGGAGGCGGATGATCCTGCGTGTTTCTGCGCGAGAGAGCTTCTCGTGCGCAGCTTCACGCAAGGTGTGTTCGCGGTCGAGTATCCAGCAGTGGCGGTTCGGGGTCCAGGTGCGCACGTCGTCAACCGGGTCGGGTGCCCGGCGCGCCCACTAGTATCGGGCGGACGCCGGCCGGGTACTCCCGTGCCACGGGCAGTGCGAGGAGTCCGAAGCCCATGTCGATGTCCAAGCCGGAGCGATGGCAGACGCTGCTCGAACGCCTCGCCGAGGACGGGAGGTTGGACGTCGAGGAGGCGGCGGGCGTACTGGGGGTGTCCAGTGCCACCATCCGGCGCGACCTCGACGAGCTGGCCGAGCAGCAGATGCTCGTCCGGACGCGGGGCGGTGCCGTTGCCCACGGAGTCTCCTACGAGCTGCCGCTGCGCTACAAGTCGACCAGGCGCGCCGCGGAGAAGCGGCGCATCGCCGCCGCGGTGGCCGACCTGATCGGCGACAACGAGGTGGTCGGTCTCAACGGCGGGACGACGACCACCGAGGTCGCGCGTACGCTCGCGCACCGCGCGGGCGCGGGTGGGCGCGAGGGTGGGAGGGCCGTCACCCCGCCCGGTTCGCCGGTGCTGACCGTGGTGACGAACGCGCTGAACATCGCAGGCGAGTTGGCGGTCCGGCCGCACATCAAGACGGTCACGACCGGTGGTGTGGCCAGGCCGCAGACCTACGAGCTGGTGGGGTCGCTGACGATGGGCGTGTTGAGCGAGGTGGTGCTCGACGCCGTGGTGCTCGGCGTCGACGGTGTGGACGCCCGGCTCGGTGTGATGGCGCACCACGAGGACGAGGCGGCGGTGAGCCGGCTGTTCGTCGAGCGGGCGCAGCGGGTGGTGGTGGCCACGGACTCCTCCAAGCTGGGCCGCCGCGCGTTCGCCCGGATCTGCGGACTCGACCGGGTGGACGTGCTTGTCACCGACACGGGTGTGTCGGAGGAGGCGGCGGCCCGGCTCGGGGAGGCCGGCGTGCGGGTGGTGAGTGTGTAGCTGACGCCCTCAGCGGGGCTCAGGGGGGCTCACCGGGTCGCGGCGGCCGGCATGTCGGAGGGGCGGGAGTCCAGGCCGGGGCGCTTGTTGACCCACGAGCCCCTGGTGAAGTCAGGTACGGGCACCGGGCGTCCGCCGGCCCGCAGCGACGCCGCGCTGAGCGGGATCGGCGCGCACCACACGGCCGAGTCGTACACGTCGATGTCGGGTACGAGCCCGGCTCGCATCTGCTGCACGGTGCGCCACTGGAGGATGTAGTCCATGCCGCCGTGGCCGCCGTTGTCGGCCGCGTCGTCGCCGACCTTCTTCCACAGCCAGTGGTCGAACTCCGTGCGCAGCCGCTCGAAGTCCCGCCAGCGGTGGTCGGTGTGGTCGGGTTCGAGGTAGACGCGTCCGCCGGTGCGCGAGGTGCCGGCGTAGTCCTCGAAGATGCCGCGGGTGCCTGCGAGGCTGTTGATCCTGCTGTACGGGCGGGGCGAGCTGACGTCGTGCTCGGCGCGGATGATCCGGCCCCGCTGGGTCTCGATGAGGCAGGTGACGAGGTCCCCGTTGACGTAGGTCTCCCGCCAGGAGGGGTGTGACCTGGGGACGTGGCGGGCCCGGTAGTCGGCGAGGCCGCGTGCCTCGGTGGCCGTGGCGCGCAGGGTGGTCATGCGGTCGCCGCGGTTGACGTCCATGGCGGCCGCGATGGGGGCGAGGCCGTGCATGGGGTAGAGGGAGGCGATGCTGCGGGTGTGCCACAGCCGCCGCCAGGAGTCGGTGTAGTAGGTGTCGGAGAACAGCAGCGCCCGCAGGTCGTGCAGGTAGCCGCCATGCCCGTTGGTGACGTCGCCGAACAGGCCCTCGTGCGCCATCCTCAACATGGCCAGTTCGTTGCGCCCGTAGGAGCAGTTCTCGGCGAGGAAGAGGTGGCGGCGGGTGCGTTCGGAGGTGTCGACGAGGTCCCACAGCTCGTGGAGTTCGGTGGCGACGGGGAGTTCGACGATCGCGTGCTTGCCGGCGAGCAGGGCGTCGCGGCCCTGCCGGTGGTGGAACTCCCAGGGGGTGGCGATGTACACGAGGTCGATGTCGTCCCGGCGGAGCATGCGCCGGTAGGCGTTGTCGTCGCCGCCGTACACCGCGGGCCGGGGCTTGCCGGCGGAGACGAGGCGGTCGGCGGTCCGCTCGGCCCGCTCGGTGCGGACGTCGCAGACCGCGGTGACGACGCCGCCCGGCACGACGGACCAGCCCGTTGTCATCCCGGTTCCGCGTTGGCCGAGGCCGACGACGGCGACGCGGACCGTGCGGTGCGGCTCGTACGGGACGCCGATCATCGACTTCTGCCCCGGCCGGTGGGGCCGCCAGCCGGACGTCGTCGCGGGTTCGACGGCGTCCGCGGCGAGAGCCGGCGGGGCGCCGACGCCCACCACTCCGGCCGCGGCCGCCCCGGTGGCCAGGGCACCTCCCAGAACCGAACGTCGTGACACCGCGGACTTCTCCGGCATGGCTGAGCACCCCTTGCGAAAGGACGTGGACGGATCTGACGGATCTGGCACCGAGGACCGTGCTGGGGCCGTGCTGAGGCTGTGCTGAGAACTGCGTGCGCTCCGGGACTACCAGGCGACACGACTGTCCCGGCGTGACGCGTGCGTGTCAATACCTGTTTGGAAAACGCGAGTTGAGAGCAGAAACAATCAGGGTCCGAGCGGGGGTCCCTCGCTCGGCGCGCTCAGTCCTGGCGGGAGAGGGGGTCGCGCAGCTCGGCGCGGAGGCGTGCGGTGGCGGCGACGGGGAGGCCGCAGGAGGCGTAGCGGAGCTGGTCGGAGCGGGCGGCGACGAGGTCGAGATCGTGGAGCTGGCGGCGCAGTTCCTCCAGCGGGGCCTTCTCCGGGTCGCCGAGCAGCGAGGCGCCCTGGGAGCCCGGGCCGTCCGAGGGGTCGGCGGGGTCGGCCGGCCCGGCGGGGCCGGCGAGGTCGGCGAGGTCGGCCAGGTACTCGACGTGCTGGGCGACCGCGTCGACGGCGCGCATCCCCGCCCAGACGGCGAAGTCGGCGCAGCCGTGGAGGTGGGACGCCGCGGCGTGCAGCACGGCCGTGGCGGCGGGCTCGTCGGCGTCGTCCGGGCCGTCCTGCCCGTCGTTGTGGAAGTAGTCGCTCAGCAGGTACTCGCCCATGCCGCGCTTGACGGCCGTGAACGCGGCCGTGTCGCCGAGGGCGGCCTCCCACACCGCGTCCAGCAGCGGGCGCAGGCCGATGGTGAAGGGGGAGCGCTGCTCGGGCGGAAGGGACTCGTGCCGGCGCATCAGCCGTTCCGCCACGCCGGCGGCGAAGACGGTCCGCTCACCGGAGGACGCCGCCGTCAGCCGCTCCCGTACGTCCGACGCCAGCCGCTGCCACTCGTCCATACCGCCGCCCTCGCCGTACCTCGGCGAGCTGCTGCCCGCCACCTGCGATCATCGCACCGTGACGCGGGTCGGCACAGACCAGGATCGGCCGAGCGGTGGAAGGACGCGGCCAGCGGCGATTCAGAGCGGGGAACGTATGTACCAGGACCGCCGTCCGGTTCGTCGAGTGCGCCCACAGGGCGGGAACGGGGAGATGACAGGTGCTGTCGGAGACGGTGCACAGGACCGATGACATACCGGTGGCCGAAAGGCTCGACTGGTGGAGGGAGTTGATGGAGCAGACGATCGCGCCGATGGAGGTGACCAGCGAACGGGAGACGGAGTTCAGCGCGAACCAGCGGCTGCTCGAACTGGGTGAGTCGTCCGTGTGGCCGACGACGGTGGGGCCCTCGCGCTATCGCCGGACCGAGCGGATGATCCGGCGTTCGGACCCTGAGAGGTACCACCTGACGCTGCTGCTGCCGGGCTCCGCGCCGTTGCGGGTCATTCACGGCGAGCACGACGACCTGCACGACGCGCCCGGGGTGTATGTGATCGACACCTCGGTGCCCTCGGAGGTGCGGTCGGTCGGGGACGGAGTGCTGGTGGGCGTGGGGGTGGAGGTCCCGAAGGTGCTGCTGCCGGCCGTGCCGGGCAGGCGGACCGACTCGCTGCTGGGCCTGCCGATGAGCGGACAGAACGGCTTCGGCGGCCTGCTCGCGCAGTTCCTGCTCTCGGTGAGCACGGACACCGACCGCTACCGCCCGGCGGACGCGGGCCGGCTGGGCACGGTCCTGCTTGATCTTGTCTCCGGGCTGTTCGCGCAGTACCTGGACGCCGACAGGATGCTGCCGTACGACACCCGGCGGCGGAACCTGGTGGTCCGGATCCGTGCGTTCATCGAACGGCATCTGGGTGACCCCCGGCTGACTCCCGGCACGGTCGCCGCCGCCCACCATCTGTCCACCCGCCAACTCCACCGGCTCTTCGAGGGGGAGGCGCTGACGGTCGCGTCGCTCATCCGGCACCGGCGCCTCGAACGGGTTCGGCGGGACCTTGCCGACCCGGCGTGCCGGACGACGCCCATCCACGTGATCGCGGCGCGGTCGGGGTTCCGCGCCACGGCGCATTTCAGTCGGGCGTTCCGCGCCGAGTACGGGATGCCGCCGAGCGAGTACCGGTGGCGGGCCCTGGAGGTCGGCGCGCTGGGGCAAGCGTGTGTCGCCGAGAATCAACGACACGACGCACCGCTTCCGGAAGCCTCGGGGATGCCGGGAGCCCGGGTGGCCGTCTTCGGACACTGAACTCCGTGCTTCCGGGCGTCACTTGTGGCGCATACCCCACGCGACCGGAAAGAAACGGGGACAACTCGTGCGCGGATTCGGAAACCAGAGGCGGGCCTTGGCGGGCCTGGCCCTGACGCTGACGGCGACACTCGGCGGCGCGGTGCTCACGGCGCCGACCGCCGCCGCCGCACCCTCCAAGGCGGAGCTGCGCAAGCAGGCGGACCGCTACATGAACATGACCTACAACGACTACCACAAAGCCAGGAAGACGGGCCCGTTCAACTTCAAGAACAACGGCTGCTCGGTGCCGGGCAACAGCTACGCGCCGTTCAAGGTCACCTTCACGAGGGCGTGCAACCAGCACGACTTCGGCTACCGCAACTACGGCGGCAACGGGCTGAAGCTCAGCAAGACGAGGTCGACGAAGGACTGGATCGACCGGCGCTTCCACCGGGAGATGCTGCGGGCCTGCAAGAACAGCAACTGGAACAAGAAGTCGTGTGAGACGGCTGCGGCCGCGTACTACAGCGCCGTGAGCATCGGCGGCGACAAGGCCTTCTTCGGCTGATCCCGCAGGCACGCGCACGGGTCTCGCTCGCGCGCACGGGTCCGCCGCACCGGCCGGGTGCGGCGGACCCGCTGTCATGCGCGGTCGCGGCGCGCGGTCAGCCAGCTGACAGCGTCCACACGGCGTGGGCGAGGGCGTCGCTGTTGCGGTCCAGGGCGGTGGTGTTGATGTTGCCCGTGTTGTCGCAGACGGAGTGGTAGCACGGGTCGAACGGGCGGCCCGCCTGTCCGCCCCACTTCTGTGCCTGGGCGGCGGTCTTCGTCCGGCTCGCGCCGGTGAACAGGCCGCCGACGGGTACGCCGACCCGCTGGAAGCTGGCGTGGTCGGAGCGGCCGCTGGCCTCGGTGGCGGGTTCGGTGGCTATGCCGCGGTCGGCGAACCACTGGGTGAAGACCTTCTCCAGCGCGGGGTCGTCGTTGTAGACGAAGTAGCCGGCGTTGGGTGAGCCGACCATGTCGAAGTTGAGGTAGCCGCTGAGGCGGTTGAGTTCGGCGCGCGGCAGGGTGTTGACGTAGTGGCGGGAGCCGACGAGGCCGAGCTCCTCGGCGCCCCACCAGGCGAAGCGCAACGTCTTGTCCGGTTTCAGGTTCGCCCGGGAGACGGCGAGGGCGGTCTCCAGCACGGCGGCGGAGCCGGAGGCGTTGTCGTTGATGCCGGCGCCGCGGGTGACGGAGTCCAGGTGCGCGCCGGCCATCAGGACGCGGTTGGAGGCGCCCGGCCAGTCGGCGACGAGGTTGTATCCGGTGGCGCCGTTGGTGGTGAAGCTCTGCACGGTGGTGCGGAAGCCGGCGTCGTCGAGCCGCTTCTTGACGTAGTCGACGGAGGCCCGGTAGCCGGGCCGGCCGTGGGCGCGGTTGCCGCCGTTGGCCGCGGCTATGGACTCGAAGGCGGTCAGGTGGGCCCGCACGTTGCCGATGGGTATGTCCGGCGCGGCGGTGGTGTGGAGCGCCGGTGCTCCGGCGGGGACGAGTGCGGGTGCCGGGGCGGCGGAGGCGGGGAAGGCGGCGAGGGCGCCGGTGAGGAGCGCGGCGGCCAGGCCCGTGCCGAGGGCCTTCCGTCGCCTGGATCGTGGGGGCATGACAGGCATGTGGGGGAGCCTCCCAGGTCGTTTTGACGTGGGCATGATGCTCTTCCCGGCTGTGAGGACTGTCAAGGCGCCGGTCGGTGGCCGGTTTCCAGTGTCCGCCCAGCGAACGCACTCCCGCATCAGGAGTTGACGCCCACCCCGCCCGTGCCGCCAGGCGCGGGTCACCGCTCCGCGGGCGCCCGCCGATGTGACGCGTTCCCGAC
>NZ_WMLF01000029.1 GCF_014156695.1 Streptomyces durbertensis
CGTCCGCGCAGTGCGAGGAGGGCGGCGAGGGCGCGGGCGCGCCGGTCGCCGAGGGTGTCGAGCACGCCGTGCAGCAGCCAGAGCCGGGTGTCGGTGAGGTGGGCCGGGGAGCCGTGCACGTCGTCGAACTCGACCCAGGTGAAGTCCGGCAGGTGTTCGGCGAGACGTTCCCATTCCCGGCGGGGGATGATCTCGTCGCGCCGGCTGGCGACGTAGCGGACGGGGGTCCGCACCCGGGCGAGGGTGTCCTCGTCGAGCGCGAGCGCCGTCAACTCCTTCTGTGCGAGCGTGGGTTCGCGTCGGGTGAGGTGCGCGAGCGTGGCGGTGGTGGTCTGCGGGAGGGTGGCCCACAGGGCGGGGTCGCGGAAGACGCCGTCGGTGGGCGCGCCGACGGTGTGCACGGCGGTGATCCTCGGGTCCTCGGCGGCGGCGCTCAGGGCGAGCTGTCCGGCGAAGCTGAGGGCGACGAGCTGGACTCCGGCGGCGCAGTTCGCGGCGCCGAGTTCGTCGAGGAGTTCGGGGATCATCTCGACGCTGTGCGAGCCGTAGCGGTGGGTGTTCTCGCCGACGCCGGGCATCTCGGTGACGACCACCGCGACGCCGAGTCGCCGGGCGGCGGCGAGGAAGGGCGCCCACTGCTCCTTGACGCTGATGATGCCGCCCATGACCAGCAGCAGGGGGCGGCCGGCGCGGGGTTCGAGGCCAGCGGTCCATGCCGTCAACCGGCCTCCCGACAGCGGCAGTTCGAGCCGTCTGATGTCACCGCGGGCGAGGCGCCAGGTGTCGAAGGCGCGGACGGCGAGTTCGCCGGCGGTGCGGCGGTGCTCGTCGGCCGGGTAGGGGAAGCGGGCCAGGACGTGGGCGCGGCAGGCGTGCAGGGGGCGGCCGGCGCGGCGGTGGTGGTCGGCGAGCCGGTTCCACGTGCGGGGCCAGGCCTCGGGGGTGCCGTCGCGGCGGATGGCGGCCAGGCCCTGCCGCAGCTCGGTGCGGCTGAGACCGAGGGCCTTGGCGTGCAGGGCGGCGAAGCCGGCCAGTTCGGCGAGCGGCGGCAGCGCTCCCGCCGGGGCCGCCGTCGTATCCGTGGTGTCCGTCGTATCCGTGGTGTCCGTGGTGCCCGTCATACCGTCGTCCCTTCGCGCAGGGCGGCGCCGATCCAGTAGCCCGCGGCGGTGCGGCTGCTCGGCAGCCGGCTGGTGGCCAGCCGCCAGCCGGGCGGGGGCACGTCGGCGCGGACGGTGGACAGGTCGAGCAGCAGTCCGCGCCCGTCCGCCTTGGCGACCGCCTCCTTGCACACCCACAGCCTGGCGATGGCCTCGGTGCGGGCCCGGCGGGAGAGGTCGGCGAGAGCGTCGCGCTCGCCGGGGTGGCAGACGCGGGCGAGCATGCGCGGGCCGGGTGCGATGTCCCGGTCGGCGCGTTCGACGTCGACGCCGATGCGTCCCTTGCGGCTGACGCCGAGCAGGAACAGGTCGTCGGTGTGGCTGAGGTTGAGGTCGACGGGGAGGCGTTCGCCGCTCTGCCTGTCGACGGGGTAGGGGCGGCGCCGGTGGTCGCGTTCGAGCGCGACCCGCTCGGCGGGCAGCTCCAGCAGGCGTCCGACGGTGGCGGCGACGAGGGCGCGGGAGCCGGTGCGGCCGGCTCCCCAGCGGGCCTCCTCGGCGTGGCCGACGACCACGCCGTCCCGTCGCCAGCGGGCGGTCAGCCGCTCCCAGACGGGCGCCTCGGGTTCGGGGAGCAGTTCGAGCGGTGGTTCAGCGAGCGGCATCGTCGGGCTCCGGGGTGGGTGGTCGTCGCAGGGTCTCGACGAGGTCGTCGAGGACGTCGGCGGCTTCGGCGCCGTCGAGGACGCGGTGGTCGAAGGTGAGGGACAGCGGTAGGACGGGCGCGGCGGCGAGTTCGCCGTCGCGTACGACGGGCCGGGTGGTGATCCGGCCGACGCCGACGGTCACGGCCGTGCCGCCGTGGCTGAAGAAGCGCTGCACCCGGCGGTGGCCGAGGGAGGTGACGGCGACGGTCCCCAGGTGGCGGTGGCGGTGCGCGGTGCGGTTGGCCGCGGCGAAGGCGAGCCGGCCGACGGGGTGCGGGAGCCGGCGGAGCGCGCGGACGCCGTCGAACTCGGGCAGCAGCTCCGGATCGTTGGTGGCGAGGCGGGTGATGCGGGCCTGGAGGAAGCTCCGGGAGGCCCGGTCGGCGTCGGTGAGCACCGAGGAGAGCACCACCCGGGTGTCGTCGACGACGCGGTCCAGGGTCAGTTTCACGTCGACCCACGGGTAGCGGACGAGCCGGGGCCGCAGCCCGCCGCCCCCGTACGCGGCGTTCGCGTCGGGGTGGCGGGCCAGCACGCGGCCGACGGCGTGCACGACGTGGGTGACGACGGAGACCGGCCGGGCCGCGGCGGCCCGGTGGTCGAGCAGTTCCGTGGCGTCGACCTCGGCGTCCAGGTGCACGGGGGCGGCGCCGCGGGCGTGGTGCAGGAAGTGCAGGGTGTGGCGGCGGGCCCGGGGCACCGGGGTGACCGGCGGCCTCACCGGACGATCGCGGTGTGCACACCGCGCAGGTCGCGCGCCTCCAGGACCTCCAGCATCGGGGCCGGGCTGCCGGTGGCCTGTTCGACGGCGGTGAGCACCTTGAGCAGCATCACCGAGTCCCAGCCGGGCAGGTCGTCGAAGGGGGTGTCGAGGTCGCCGGCGTCGACGGCCAGGCCGGTCTCGTCGCGGAGGAGGGTCAGGAACCGGTCGGTGTCCAGGACGGTGGTGCTCATCGCTTCTCCTCGGTCGGGGCGGTGGCGGGTGCCGGTGCGGGTAGTTCGCTGACGACCGTGAGGTGTTCGACGGCCGGCGGGAGCGTGGTGAGGTCGTGCCGGTAGCGGTGGACGCCGTCGCCGCGGTCGGGCAGGGCGGTGAAGCCGTGGTCGGGGTAGAGGGTGGCGACGCGGCCGTTGCGCGGGGTGGGCCGGTGGTCGGCGGTGACCTCGGTGGCGCCGTGCGCGGCGGCCCAGTGCAGGAGTTCGCGCAGCCAGGCGGACTCGATGCCCCGGCCGAGGACACGGCACGACATGACAAGGTTGTCGATCTCGACCCGGGGGCCGGTGCGGCGCAGGAACGCGGTGCCGATCACGCCGTGGTCACCGAACCTGTCGCCGACCCGGACGGGGCTGACCAGCACCGCCGGGTCGGCGAGCGCGGCACGGACGGCCGCCTCGTCCATGCGCAGCGTGGTGAGGTTGAACTGGTTGGTGCGCTGGGTGAGTTGGGCGAGCCGGTGCACGTCGCCCGGGCCGGGGGCGAAGAGGGTGAGGGTGGTGTCGAGTTCCTTGAGGTAGTCGGTGAGGGAGGAGAAGCCGGCGCGGAACTCGGCGCGGCGGCCCTCGGTGCGGTAGCGGCCGGCGCGCTTGCGGTCCTCGTCGGTGATGGCGGCGCTGTCGAACCAGCCCTCGGCGAGCAACCGGTCCGCGTGCGTGGCGGGTTCGCGCGCGTTGACGTCGATGACGGCGATCTCGGGACGCTTGAGCCGGACGAGCCCGGTCTCGGTGGCGCTGTCGTCGACGAACACGAGGCTGTCGCTGCCGATGCCGATGCGCTCGGCGACCTGCCCGACGGTGTCCACCTTGGGTGCCCAGTCGGCGACGACGGTGACGAAGTCGTCCCGGCGCACCAGCAGGTCGGGGTGGTCGCGCAGCACCTCGTCGACCTCGGCCGGGTCGTTCTTGCTGCACACCGCGAGCAGCACGCCCTGGCTGCCGAGCTGGGCGGCGACGCGCTGGAAGCGGCGGTGCGACTCGCCCCGGAAGCCCTCGGCCATGTCGAGGCCGGCGCCGCCGGACTCGGCGAGCGTGCCGCCCCACAGCGTGCCGTCGAGGTCGAGCACCAGGCACTTGCGGGGGCGGCCGCGCAAGGCGCGCACGAGGTGGGCGACGCGGCGGGCCAGCGCACCCAGCAGCGTGTCGCTGTAGGCGACGTGGGCGTAGATCTCCAGCCGGGGGTCGCGGGCCGGGCCGGTGGTGGCGGCGATCGGGTCGAGGTCGACGACGTGCACGCCCTCGATCGCCCCGGTGCCGAGTTCCAGCAGCTCGGCGTTGAAGCGGCGCCAGACCGCCCCGAGCCGGGCCCGCTCGCGCAGGTCGAGGATCTGGTCGGCCCACAGCGGCCACAGCGGCGCGGTGGTGAGGACGAGCGCCCCTCCCCCGGCCGTGTGCAGACGCGCCGACTCCGCGAGTTGGGCGCCGAGTTCGTCGCAGGCGGCGCTGACGTCGTCGACCGTCCAGGTCGGCTGCGGCAGCCGGTCGAAGACGGCGGAGGCGTCCAGCAGGCACAGGGTGACGTCGGCGGTGCCGGGTTCGGCGAGGGCGAGCGCGTACCCGCCCGGGTCGCCGGCGGTGACCCGGCCGACGATCTGCTGCCGGGCCAGCTCGCCGGTGAGTCGCGGCACCAGCGGGGACACCGTGCCGCTCCCGGTCAACAGGACTTCGACAAGCGGAAGTTCCGGGTGTGCCCGGTGCGCCTCGTGGTGGTCGACGGCGGCCAGCAGGGCACCTGCGCGGGCGGTCGACTCGACGTCGGCCGCAGCGAGGATCGCGGCCACCTCGGGCCACCGCGTCGCGAGTTCGCCCGCGTCGCGGATCGCTCGTACCGCGTCCAGGGGGGCGTCGGCGCTCACTTTCCCTCCAGAACGAAGCCGGTGCGTATCCACTTGCTGGACTCGATGGCGATCGCCAGCGCCCGGTCTCCCGGCTCCAGCGGGAAGAGCCGGTCCAGCTGGAGGAAGGGCAGGGCGTTGCCGTTGTTGCCGGTCTCGGCGACGCAGCTGACCTCGGTGGCGGTGAGGCCGAAGCGTTCGACGAGGCCGCGGGTGATCTGCTCGGTCATCCGGCCGCCGAGCTGCGGCGGCAGCAGGTGGGTGAGGGTGTCGGGTGCCCAGCCGGTGCGTTCCAGCAGGTCGGCGAGGACGTCGGCGGCCAGACCCGGCACGCCCGCCTCGATGGCCTTGTAGTCCTCGGCTACGGGCTGTTCGCCGCTGTCGCGGTCGGCGGCGCCGAACCAGCGGATGACCTGGCCCGGGTCGCGCCCGACGCCGACGAAGCTGTTGCGGACGGGGCCCAGGTGGGTGCCGGGCGCGTCCGGCTCGTCCGCGAGGCCGAGGACGGCGGCTCCTGCGCCGTCGCCGAAGATGACGTAGTTGACCAGCTCGCTCGGTGGCAGGGCGGCGAAGTCGTGGTCGAGCACGAGGTGTTTGGCGCAGCTGTCGGCGCCGACGACCAGAGCCGTGCGGTGCTCGTCGTCGAGCATGCGGCCCGCGAGGGAGAGCGCCTGGACGGCGCCGGCGCAGCCGGACTGGAGCTGGTAGGTGGGCACGGCCTGGAGGCCCAGCCGGTCGGCGACGAGGTTGACCGAGGCGGGCATGAGGTGGTCCGGCGACGCGGTGGCCAGGACGAGGACGTCCACGTCGTGCGGGTCGAGGTCGGCGTCGGCGAGGGCCGCCTCGGCGGCCTCGGTGGCCAGGTCGACGAGGCTGTGGGTGGGCTTGCCGGTGTCCAGGTCGACGCCCAGGTGCCGGGTGCGGGTGCCGATGAAGCGGTCCACCCAGCGCGGGTCGGTGCCGAACCGCTCCTTCAGCCGCTCGTTGCCGATCGGTTCGCCGGGCAGCGCGCTGCCGGTGCCGAGGAGGAGGTGGGTCACGACGGGACTCCTTCCGGAGCGGGGTGGGCTTGGCGCAGGTGGTCGATGAGTTCGCCGACGGTGGTGAGCCGGGGCAGCAGGGCTTCGACGTCCACCGGGCCGACCACCTGTTCGATCTCGTCGACGAGCCGCATGAGCATGATCGAGTCGAAGCCGAGTTCGGTGAGGTCGGCGTGGGGTTCCAGGGCCGCCATGTCGTGCCCGGTGACCTGGTGGATCGCGCCCCGGACCAGCGTCGCGAGGTCCCCGTCTCCGGCGGCCGGCCGCTCGCCGGGCTCGGCGGGCTCGGCGGGCTTCACGGCGGCAGCGGGCGGGGCGGTCGGCACGGCGGGTTCGGCGGGCTTGGCGGACGGCCCGGTGGGCATCGGGTCCGGGCCGTCCACCGGTTCGGGGGTGGCTTCGGGAGTGGCGGGGCGGGCGGGGCCGGCGGCCGGTGCGGCCGCCGCCGTCTCCGCCGTCCACCAGAAGCGGGAGGAGCGGTCGAAGACGTAGCCGGGCAGCGGCCGCCGGACGCGCTGCTCGGGCCCGTACCAGCGGGAGAGGTCCAGGTCGGCGCCGTCGCGGTGCAGGGCGGCGACCACGCCGGCCAGCTCGCCGCCGGTCGAGCGGGGGCCGGCGGAGCAGGCGAGCGCGGTGTGTTCGCCGAGCCTGGCCTGCAGCAGCCGCAGCAGCAGCGGGCGCGGGCCGACCTCCACCACGTGGGTCGGGGCGGCCTCGGCCAGTCGCCGCGCGGCGGCGTCGAAGCGTACGGGCGCGCAGATCTGCTCGGTCCAGTAGTCGCCGTCGAGCTTTCTCGGCTGCTCCTCGCGGACGGTGGAGTACAGCGGGACGCGGGCCTCGCCGGGCGGCACCCGGGCGGCGAGCGCGGCGAAGCGGTCCACCATGGGCCGCATCAGCGCGGAGTGGAAGGCGTGTGACACGCGTAGCGGACGCGCGCGGTGACCCGCCTCCCGTAGCAGCGCGGCGGCCCGCTTGACGGCTTCGGCGTGGCCGCTGAGGGTGACCGCGGCGGGGCCGTTGACGGCGGCGATGTCGAGTACCCGGCCCCGGCCGGCGGCGGCGACGATCGGCGCGACCGCCTCCTCGCTCGCCTCCACCGCCAGCATGGCGCCGCCGCGCGGCAGTTCGCCCATGAGCTGGCCGCGGGCGCGGACCAGGTCGGCGGCGTCGGAGAGTTCCAGCGCTCCGGCGGCGACGGCCGCGGCGTACTCGCCGACGCTGTGGCCGAGTACCGCGACCGGTCGCAGGCCCACCTCCAGCAGGGTGGCGGCGAGCGCGTACTCGACCGCGAACAGCGCGGGTTGGGCGTAGCGGGTGTGGTCGAGGTCGGCGGGGCTGTCGCCGGCCAGCAGGCGTTCGACCGTGGTGTGCGGGCCGTCGCCCAGCTCGCCGAGCGCGGCCGACGCCTCGGCGAGGTGCCGCCGGTAGGGCGCGCAGTGGCGCAGCAGTGCCGCCGTCATCCCGGCGTACTGGCTGCCCTGGCCGGTGAAGACGAGCGCCACCCGGGGGCGCCCGCGTCGTGCGGTGGCGGCCGGTGGGCGGGGGCTGTCGGCGGCCTCGCGCAGCCATTCGTCGCAGGCGTCGAGCAGTCCGTAGCGGCCGAGGCCGGCGAGCGTGGCGCGCTGCCGCAGACCGTCCTTGACGACCGTGCTGGACCAGGCGAGTTGGGCGGTGCGGCGGGGGTTCTCGGCGGCGACGGCCTCCCGCATGGCGACCACGTTCGCCGGCAGCGTGTCGGGGGTGGCGGCGCTGACGGTCACGAGCAGCGCCTCCTCCTCGGGTCGTCCGCCGGACGCCGGGCGGGCGCCGGTGGCGGCGCGCCGGGTGGCCGGGCGGTCGGGCGGGGAGGAGAGCACGAGGTGCGCGTTGGTGCCGCCGAGGCCGAAGCTGGAGACGCCCGCCAGGACCCGCCCCCGCGGCAGTCTGGTGGCCGCGCCGGCGAGCCGGAACCCGTGGTCGGCGAGCCGCAGTTCGGTGTTCTCGCTGCCGCCGGGGGTGCCGGGCAGTGTGCGGCGTTCCAGCGCGAGGGCCGTCTTGACGAGTCCGGCGATGCCGGCCGCGCCCTCCAGGTGGCCGAGGTTGCCCTTGACCGAGCCGAGCAGCGCGGGTCTGGAGCGCCCGGCGTGCACGTCGCCGAGCGCGCGCACCTCGATCATGTCGCCGAGCCGGGTTCCGGTGCCGTGGCCCTCGACGAAGTGCAGGTCGCCGGCGTCGACGCCGGCCTGGCGGTAGGCGGTGCGCACCACCTCGGCCTGGGCGAAGCGGTTGGGGGCGGTCAGTCCGTTGCTGCGGCCGTCGGAGCCGACGGCGCCGCCCTCGATGACCGCGTAGACCCGCTGGCCGTCGGCGAGTGCGTCGCTGAGCCGGCGCAGCACCACCACGGCGACCCCCTCGCCCCGGCCGATGCCGTCGGCGTCGGCGGCGAACGGCTTGCAGCGGCCGTCGGCGGCGGCGAGCCCGGCCTGCCGGTAGAAGATCGACAGGGCGGGGGTGAGGATGAGGTTGACGCCGCCGACCAGCGCGGTGTCGACCTCGCCCGCCCGCAGTCCGGTGCAGGCGAGTTGGACGGCCACCAGCGAGGAGGAGCAGGCGGTGTCGACCGCCATGCTCGGGCCCTTGAGGTCGAGGTGGTAGGAGAGCCGGTTGGCGGCCATGCAGTAGCCGTTGCCGCTGCCCCGGTGGGTGGTCATGGCGCGGTGGTCGGCGAGGTGCAGGTTGGCCCACTCGCTGGACATGACGCCCACGTGCACACTGGTGTTGCCGCCGGCGAGCGAGGCGGGGCTGACGCCGGAGTCCTCCACGGCCCGCCAGGCGGTCTCCAGCAGCAGTCGCTGCTGCGGGTCCATGCCGGCCGCCTCGACGGGCGCGACACCGAAGAAGCGGTGGTCGAAGGCGTCGGCGTCGTCGATCAGCGAGACGGGGGTCTGGGCGCCGTCGGGTTCGTCGCCTCCGGTCCGCCAGCGCGCGGCGGGCACGGGACGGGCGGTGACCTCGCCGGTGGTCAGCAGCCGCCAGAAGGCCTCCCGGTCCCGCGCGCCGGGGAAGCGGGAGTCGATGCCGACGATCGCGACGGCCCGGTCGGGTGCGTTCACGAGGCGCCGCCGGTGAGTTCGGCGTGGAGGTGCTTGGCGAGCGCGTCGATGGTCGGGTGGTCCCAGGCGACGGTCGGCTCCACGACAAGCCCGTAGTGGTCCTCCACGTCGCCGCACAGGCTCAGCACGTACACCGAGTCCAGGCCCAGCTCGGCCAGCGGCACCTCGGGGTCGACGTCGGCGGCGGGGATCTCCCGGTACTCGGCGACCCGCTCGATCAGCCAGTCGACGACCTCGTCGATGTCGGCGGGACGGGCGGTGCTCTCGGAGGTGTTCACGAAAAGACTCCTGATGGCTCTGGCCGGTTCAGACCGGCCGGCGGGCGACGGGTTCGGGGTCGATGTCGAGACTGAGTCCGGCGGCGACGCGGTGCTCCAGCTCGCCGAACAGGGCGTCGAGCGGGCCGGTGTCGCGCGGCTCGGGGAGCCGCCCGGAGCGCCGGCCGATCCGTTGCAGCACGGCGTGCAGCCAGCGCGGGTCCGGTGTGTCGCCGGGCGGGCCGGCGAGGGTGGCGGTGCCGACGCAGGCGGCGGCCGCGAGCAGCCAGGCGTAGCGTTCGGTGAGGGCCAGCGCCCGGTGGTCGGCGGCCACTCCCCTGGCGGCCGGCGGCAGCGCGGCCGACTCCGCGAGTACGGCGTCGAGTTCGGCGCGCAGACCGGGCGCGAGGGGCGCCAGGCCGGGGTGCGGCTGTGCGGCGTCCAGGACGTGGGCGAGGACGGTCAGCAGCGGGTCCTCCCGGCTGCCGCGCAGCCGCAGTGCGGCCGGGTCGAGCGGCGGCGTCGGGGAGTCGTCGAACAGCGCCGGACCGGCCGGCGGCCCGGTCAGCCGCAGCCCGGGCAGGTCGGGCAGCACGGTCAACTGGCAGCTCACCCCGCCGGCGTGGCCGATGCTGAGCCC
Organism: Streptomyces durbertensis; assembly: GCF_014156695.1. GTDB lineage: Bacteria > Actinomycetota > Actinomycetes > Streptomycetales > Streptomycetaceae > Streptomyces > Streptomyces durbertensis. The sequence continues at coordinate 9,665 of NZ_WMLF01000029.1, forward strand.
GGCGATGTCCCGCAGGTGCTTGCCGACAAACGCGTACGCGCCCTCCCGCAGGTAGCTGCGGGCGCCGAGCAGGACGGCGAGGTCGGACAGCGCGTCCTCCACCAGGCGCGGCACGAGGTACTTGGCGGTCGCGGCGTAGCGGCCGGCGGCGGCCGGGTGCAGGTGCAGGGCGCGGGCGGCGGCTCTGGCGAGGGCGCCGGCGACCTGGAGGTCGGCGAAGGCGCCGGCGAGCAGCGAGCGGGCGTGCGGCAGGGCACTCACCGGCCTGCCGTACAGCACCCGTTCGCCGGCGAAGCGGTGCACGCCGAACAGCGCGGCCTCCAGCAGCGCGGTGCCGGCGCCCGCGGTGACGCACCGGCTGACCTGGAAGGAGCGCAGCGCGACGGACGCGCCCTCGCCGAGCCCGCCGAGCAGCGCGTCGCCGGGCACCGGGCAGCCGTCGAACTCGAAGCCGCCGAGGCGGCAGCCGGCCAGCCCGGAGGTGCGCAGCCGGGGCAGCCGCCGGAAGGTGTCGCCGGGCAGGGCGGCCAGGTCGTCGAGCAGGATCAGCGAGTGGTCCCGGCCGGTGGCGCGGGCGGCCCACGGCGTGGTGCGGGCGAAGACGACGGCGCCGGCGGCCCGGTCGGTGTTGTTGATGACGCGCTTGGTGCCGTGCAGCGTGAAGCCGTGCGGCGCGGTGTCGGCGCGCAGGTGGTTGTTGGTGAGGTCGTTGCCGTGTTCGAGCTCGTGGTAGGCGACGCTCAGCCGCTTCCCGTCGAGCAGCAGCCGGGCGACGCGTTCCCGCTGCGCGGCGTCGCCGGCCGTCCACACGTTCAACGCGGCCATGAGGGTGGTGAGTCCGTGGCCGAGGCCGAGGCCGGCGTCGAGCCGGAAGACCGGGCGCAGGCGGCGTACGAGGTTGTCGACGCCGTCGAGGCGGCCGCCGAGCCCGGTGGGCACGTACTCCGCGTTGAGCCCGGCACGGTCCAGTACGGCCTCCGCCGCGGCGAAGGGCTCCCCTCGGTCGTCGGAGGCCAGCGCGGCCTCGTAGCCGGTGGGGTTGTCCGGCGCGAAGGGGTCGCCGAGGAGTTCCCCCAGCGGCGACGGCCGGTCGGCGACGGGGAAGCCGAGGGACGTGGCGGTGGGCCGGCGGGTGTCGGTTGTGGTGGTGGTCGGGCTGGTCACAGTGCCTCCGCCCTTCGGGTGTGCAGCAGCGAGGGGAACCGGTGGCCGGCGGTCTGGCGCAGGAGTTCGCCGGTCAGCGCGGCGTAGGTCTCCTCCAGCGCCCGCTCCTCGTCCGCCGTCGGGCGGTGGCCGGCGACCAGCCGGGTGTGGACGCGGTCCAGGGCGGCGTGCAGCCAACGGCCGTCCGTCCACAGGGATTCGGGGCCGAGGGCGGTGCGGCTCACGTGGCTGTGGCTGTCCAGCCAGAGGCGGACGGCGGCGGCGCCGGCGAGCGCCCAGGTGAGGCGTCGGGCGAGGTCGAAGGCGTGCGCGGGGACGTCCGGCGGCACGATGGGCTGCTCGGCGACGTCCTCCAGCAGCTCGCCGGTCCGCTCGGCGAGGGATCGGGCCGACTCCGCGATTGGCGTCAACCTTCCGTTCTCAGCGGCGAGTTCGGCGAGCTGGGCGGCGGCCGCCGGCAGGTCGTGCAGCAGGCCGGCGCCGCGGGTGGGCATCAGCCGCAGCCGGGAGGGGTCGGCCGGGGGCAGCGGGGCACCGAGGTCGGCAGCCCGGTAGAGCCCGGCCTCCGCCGGCCGGGGCCGCCGGTGGGCGCGGCCCAGCAGCGGGAACTGGCTGACCAGGGAGTTGAGGTTGACGACCGTGTTGCCGTCGAAGAGCGAGACGATGCGGTGGTCGCGTTCGATCTTCTGGAAGACGCCGACGCCGGGGCTCACCTCCGTGCCGCGGACGTCCCGCAGCCAGGCGCGGGCGCCGAGCAGCCGGCGCAGCCTGGCGAGCAGCTGCTCGGTGCCCACCGGCACGAGGTACTTCACCGCCGGTGCCAGGATGCCGAGTTCGCCGGGCAGGGTGTGGATGGCGCGGGTGGCGAGCGTGGCGAACGCCTCGTGCAGGAGATGGTCGGCGTAGCACTCGGCGAGGGTGCGGCCGGCGGCCGGCAGGTCGAGCAGCGGCCGGCCGTAGAGGCGGCGGTCGGCGGCGAAGTGCGCGGCCTCCGCGAGCCCGTGGTCGGCGGCGCCGAGCGAGAGCGTCGCGCACAGGGTGCGGGTGAGCTGGAGGGAGCGCATCACCGTCTCCAGGCCGCTGCCCGGCGCGCCGACGCGGTCGGCGTCGGGGTCGAGCAGGACGCCGTCGAGGGTGAAGCCGCTGATGTCGGCGCCCCGGATGCCGAGCGTGCGGACCTTCGGCAGCGGCCGGTAGCTGTCGCCGGCGGTGCGGCGGTCGACGAGGTAGAGGTCGAAGCCGCGCGGGCCGCCGGCCGGGTCGCTGCGGGCCAGCACGGTGACCAGGCCGCCGCGGGTGGCGTTGTTGATGAGCCACTTCTCGCCGTCCAGCCGTACCCGGTCGCCGTCCGGGTACGCGGTCACCTCGCCGGCGACCAGGTCGCTGCCGTGGCCGCGTTCGGTGAGCCCCCAGGAGACCGGGACGCCCGCCGAGACCAGTCCGGCGACCCGGGCGGCCTGCTCGCCGCTGCCGGCGACCCACACGCTGACCGCGCCCAGGAACGTCTTGCCGTGGGCGATGGCCATGGTGAGGTCGCGGCCGGCGACGGCGCGGATCATCGCGGCGGTCGACGGGTAGTCGCGCAGCAGCCCGCCGTGCTCGACGGGGACGTAGTGGCGGGCCAGGCCGATGCCGTCCAGCGCGTCGACGTCCGCCTGGGGGAACTCCTCGCGCTCGTCGGCGAGATCGCGGACGTGGGCGTCGGCCGGGTCGACGGGACCGAGGCGGCGTTCCAGGTCCTCGGCGGCGTCGGCGGGAGTGCTCACCGTGTCCGTGGCGGCGTCCGCAGCGGTGTCTGTCACGTTGTCCGCGGCGGCGTTGGTCGCGTGGTCCGTCGCGGCGGGGTTCATCGCGCACCCGCCGTCGTGCCGGTCCGTGCGGCGGTGTTGTTCCCGGCGTCCCCGGAGGTGGGCCGCTGGGTGTGGAAGAGCGCGCGCAGCTCGTCGGCGAGGAAGCGTTCCCGCATCGCGCCGCGCCTGATCTTGCCGCTGGTGGTGCGCTCGACCGCGCCGACCGGGACGAGCACCATCGCGCCCAGGTGGACGTCGTGTTCGGCGAGCAGCGCCCGCCGGGTGGCGGCCACCATCGTCCGCGGGTCCTGGTCCCTGAGCCGTCCGGGGCGCGCCTCCTGCACCGCCACGACCGCCTCGCCGCCGCCCGGCGCGACCGGCGCGGTGAACACGGCGGTGGCGCCCTCGTGGAACAGCGGGTCGGCCGTGCGGACGGTCAGTTCGAGGTCCTGCGGGTAGAGGTTGCGGCCGTTGACGATGAGCATCTCCTTGCGGCGGCCGGTGACGTACAGCTCGCCGTCCAGCAGGGCGCCCAGGTCGCCCGTGCGGAGGAACGGCCCCTCGCCGTCGGCGAGTCGGGCGGCGAAGGTGGCCTCGGTGGCTTCCTTGTTGTCGTGGTAGCCGGCGGCGACCGAGCCGCCGCTCACCCAGATCTCGCCGACGTGCCCCTCGGGCAGTTCGCGGGAGGTGTCCGGGTCGACGACGCGCAGGTCGAAGTCGGCGACCCGGCCGCTGCCGACGAGCCGCGTCGTGCGGTCGCCGGCCGTCCCCGGGACCAGCCGGTGGTCGGCCAGCGCCCCGGCGGCCACGTCGAGCGCGCGGAAGCCCGAACCGGCCGGGGTGCTGCTGACGAGCAGCGTCGTCTCGGCCATGCCGTAGCAGGGGGTGAGGGCGGCCGGGTCGAGTCCGGCGGGGGCGAAGCGTTCGACGAACCGTTCCAGGGTGGCGGCGTGGATCGGTTCGGAGCCGTTGAGGGCGACCCGCAGGCCGGACAGGTCGAGTTCGGCGAGTTGCCGGTCGGTGGTGCGCCGGGTGACCAGCGCGTACCCGAAGTCGGGTGCGACGGTGACCGTGCCGCGCAGCTCGCTGACGGCCTTCAGCCAGCGGTGCGGATGGCGCAGGAAGGCCATCGGGGACATCAGGTACGAGGTGCCGCCGCAGAAGAGCGGGCCGAGCAACTGCCCGACCAGGCCCATGTCGTGGTAGTGCGGCAGCCAGCTCACGGACCGGGTGTGCTCGTCGACGTCCATGGCGCGGATGATCTGCGCCTCGTTGTGCGCCAGCGCCGCGTGGGTGACCAGCACGCCCTTGGGGTCGCTGGTGGACCCGGAGGTGTACTGGAGGAACGCCAGCGCCGACGGGTCGGGGGCGGGCAGCGACCCGCCGGGTTCGGCGAGTTCGGACTCGACGTGCACGCTCACCCGGTCCAGCAGGCCGGCGCGGGTCAGCCAGTCCGCGACCGCCGGGCGGGCGTCGGGGCTGGTGAGCACGTGCCGCACGCCGGCGTCCGCCACGATCCCGGTCAGACGGGCGTCGCCGCGTCCGCTGCTCTCCGGCAGCGGCGCCGGCGTGCCGACGGCTCCGGAGAGGAAGCAGCCGAGGATCGCCACCGCGAAGTCGAGCCCGGTCGGGTGGAGCAGCAGCACCCGCTCCCCGGTCAGCTCACGCGCGACCAGTCCGCCGGCCAGCGCCCTGGCGCGGGCGTCCAGCTCTCCGTAGGTCAGTCGGGGCCCGCCGCAGCCGCCGTCGAAGTCCTCGACGAAGGCGACCGCGGGGTGGTCGGGCCGTGTCTCGACCCAGCCCTGAAACTGCTTCGCAAAGTGGTCTGCGAACTTTCTCACCGGCACACCTCCCAGGTCTGCCTCGACGCTAGGAGTCACCGCTTGGCCTTGCGGTGAAGCGATGCTTATTCGCCGCTGAAGCACCGCCCGCGGAGGTGGTTGAAGAGAACACAAAGCGAACGGAGCAAGATCAGGAGCATCCGAAGTCACATGCGTCACACGACACGGATGAACACTCTGTCAAGTTTCGCTGTGAACTTCATCACATCTTTGTCGATTTCCCAGAAATGCCGTGCAACTAGGTAATCTCAGTGCAGTCCCACCGACCCCGCGGCCGGGTGAAGAATCGATGCAGCACGCAAGGAAAGGGGCGTGCCCCCACCTCTCGACGTTACCGGCGGTATCTCGGTGGCCTGTATTTAAGTGGCAGTAGGCGAGCAAGACGACATGGGGGACCTACGTGCGTTTCGAAGTGCTCGGACCGCTCTCGGTGGTCGACTACCGGCACGATCAGGACACGTCACTGCTACCCAGTGCGAGCAAGAAGCGCGTCCTCCTCGCGGCGCTGCTCTCCCGCGTGGGCGAGGTCGTGTCCACGCAGAGTCTCATCACGGAGATCTGGGCTGACCAGCCGCCTCGCAAGGCCCGGGGCGCGCTCCACGTCTACATGGCGCAGCTGCGCAACCAGCTCGCCGAGAGCGCGTCACCCGAGCACCGTGCACAGATAGTCACCGAACCACCCGGATACCTTCTCCGGCTCGGCGGTGCGGAATTCGACCAGCACGACTTCGACATTCTCATGAAGGAGGCCCGAAAGGATTTCGACGCCGGTGATTTACCGGCGGCTTCCAAGGCGGTGAGAGCGGCGCTCGGACTTTGGAGGGGCCCGGCGCTGGCCGGCCTGACCGACGGCGAACTACTGAGCGTGTACGCCACCTGCCTGGACGAGGAATACGTCGCCGCACTGGAACTCCGCATCGAGCTGGACCTACTGCTTGGTAAGCACCGGGCAATCATCTCGGAACTGACCCGGCTCATCCATGAGTACCCACTCCGGGAGACGTTCTACCGTCACCTCATGTTGGCCTACTACCGATCCGAACGTCAGGCGGACGCCCTGAACTGCTTTCTCCAGCTCCGGGAGCGGCTGCGGAACGACCTCGGTGTCGAGCCGTGCCGCCCGGTGCAGCGGCTCCACCAGGCCGTGCTCAGCGCCGACCCGGCCCTGGACCACCAGTTCACCCGCCCCGAGTACCTGGCCCGCGTCCCTTCCTGACCGGCCCCCGACGGCCGCGCCCGGTGATCCGGGCGCGGCCGTCGCGCGTTTCGCGGAGAGACCGTCGGGCGGGAACGGCGGGTGGTGAACGGCGGGTGGTGACGCCGTCGTCAGCCGGCGCGGACGCTCTCCACGACCGTCCACAGACTGCCGGCGGTCGCGAACGACTCCGGGGTGAGGTCGTCGTCCGGGATCGCCACCGCGTACGTCTCCTCCAGCCGCACCAGCAGCTCCACCAGGGCGAGCGAGTCGAGGCCGGCCGCGCGCAGGCTCGTGTCCGGGCCGACGTCCTCGCCCAGTCTGGGCAGCACCGACCGCAGCGCCGCCACGTAGTCGGCGTCCCACGGCCCGCCGCCGGCGCCCCCCGCCGGTACGGCCGTCATCGTCCGCTCCTCCACCGCGCTCTCCTCACTCGTGTGGTCCTCCCGCCGCTCCGGGTGCGCGGTCGGGTCCGCCGTCCGCGCCGGCACCGGCTCGCGGACGAGGGTCAGCCGGGTCGCCGAGACGACCCGCGGGCCCTGTGGGCCGGCCGGTCCGTCGACGACGACCTCGGCCGCGGCCGGCCGGCTGAGGAAGCCGAGCAGGCTGGCAGTCGCGCCGTAGGCACCGACGTTCGGTATGGCGAGGTGCTGGCCGACGGTCAGGTCCGGCAGGTCCACGGCGCCGCGGCCCAGCGTGTCGGCCGGTGTGCACAGCGGCCCGACCAGCCGGGTCCTGGCGGGCGGCGTCGCCGTGACCGCCGCGGAACCGACGGGCGCCTCGTCGGCGGACTCGGCCGGCACCGCCAGCGGCACGGCCGACAGCGGCAGCAGCCGGCCGATGCCGGACAGCCCGCCCAGGTGGTTGATGCCGGTGTCCAGCACGGCGAAGCGGGTGTCGCGGCTGTCCTTGACGTCGCTGACCGTGCAGAGCAGCGTGCCGCTGTCCCCGACCAGGTGGCGTCCGCTCTCGAACAGCACCTCGACACCGCCGTCGGACCACGCCGGGAAGTGCCGGTCGAGCTCCTCGGTGAGCGCCTTCCGCAACCCCGGGTAGCGGGGCCGGTCGCCGGTCTGCGCGAAAGGGGCGCCGAAACCGCCGCCGAGATCCAACACCGTGATGTCCAGCGCGAGTTGCTCGGCGAGCGTGGCGGCGGTGCGGATACTCCCCGTCATCTCCGCGACCAGGCTCGCCTCGTCGGCGGCGTTGGTCAGCGGGAAGAAGTGGAAGCCGACGAGCCGCGCGCCCTTGAGGTCGGCGTCGCGCAACTCCTCGCCGTACCCGGCGAGCACGGCCGCGTCCGTACCGAACTGCGAGGCGTCACCGGTCATCCGCATGCCCGCGCTGCCGGGCGCCTCGGCGCCGTTGACCCGCAGCACGCAGTCCACCTCCTGCCCGCTCTCCCTGGCGACCCGCGCCACCCGGCGCAGGTCCACCAGCGACTCGGTGGAGAACGTGCGCACCCCGGCGGCGATCGCGGTCCGCAGCTCCTCCGCGGTCTTGCCGGGGCCGGTGTAGAAGCACGTGGCCGGGTCGGCGCCGGCGGCGAGCGCGGTGCGCAGTTCGCCGGTGGAGGAGAGTTCGGCGCGGCAGCCGCCGGCCAGCAGCTCCCGCACCAGGTCGACGTGGGGGTTGGCCTTGAGCGAGTACAGGACGTGGGCGCCCTGCGGCAGGCTGGAGCGCAGGTCGGCCAGCGCGGCCCGCACCCGGTTCAGGTCGTAGACGTAGAGCGGGCTGCCGTACGTCGCCAACAGCCGTGCGGCGTCGGCCGGTTCAGGGATGGTCACTTCGCACTCCCGGTCGTCGGCCGCAGCGTCTCGCGCAGCCGCTTCTTGTCGGTCTTGCCGTTGCCGGTCAGCGGCAGCTCCGGCAGGCGGTGGCAGTCGGCGGGCACCTTCGCCGGTTCCAGCAGCCCGGCCATCTCGTCCAGCACCTCGCGCGGATCGCGGTCGCCGGTGAAGAACAGCGTCAGGTCCTGGTCGCCCTCCGGCGGCAGCACCGCCACCGCGCGCACACCCGGGACCCGGGCGGCCGCCGCCTCGACCTCGATCAGCGACGCCCGCACACCGCGCCGCTTGAACTGGTCGTCCCGCCGGCCGTGGAAGTAGAGGTGCCCGTCCGCGTCGAGGCTGCCGTAGTCGCCGGTACGCAGCCGGCGGCCGCCGCCGTACGGGTCCTCGTCGTAGCGCTGCGCGGTCAGCTCCGGCGCGCCCCGGTAGCCGGCCATCACGTGCGGGCCGGTCACGGTGATCTCGCCGATGACACCCGGCGGGACCTCGCGGCCCGTCTCGTCGACGATCCGCACGACCGTGCCGTCCAGCGCGGTGCCGGACGACCCCGGGCGGGCCAGGTCGACGTCCGGTTCGGCGATCGTCACCCGCTTGCACTCGGTGATGCCGTACATCAGCACCACCGAACAACCCGGGAAGGCGTCCCGCAGCCCCCGGATGTCCGACGCCGTCAGCGCGGCACCGGTGTTGGTGAACATCCGCACGTGGTCGACCGGTTCGCCGCGCCGGGCGAGCCGGGCCAGCATGCGCGCGGTCGACGGCACGATCGGCAGCACGGTCGCCCGGGTGCGCCGCACCAGCCGCAGCATGCCGACCGGGTCCTCCGCGTCCGCCAGCACCAGCTCGGCACCCGCGAGCACCGACAGCAGCAGCTGGTACAGCCCGTAGTCGAAGGAGAACGGCGAACCGACGAGGACGACGTCCGAGGACCGGTAGCCCAGCCGCCGGTGGATGGCCCGCGCCGCGAAGTCGACGGCGGAGTGCGGGCAGACGACGCCCTTCGGGGCGGAGGTGCTGCCGGAGGTGTAGACGAGCAGCGCGGTGGCGTCCGGGGCGGCGGGCGCGTCGGCGCCGCCGGACGCGTCCGGGGCCACCGCGTCCTCCAGGGTCAGCACCCGGCACGGCACCTCGGGCAGCTCCGGGAGCTCCTTCGCCGGGGCCAGCAGCACGGCCGGCTCGGCGTCCGCCAACACCGAGACCAGCCCGGCCGGCGGCAGCTGCGGGCTCAGCGGCACCAGCGCCGCGCCCGCCCGCAACGTGCCGAACAGCGCGGCCGCCACCTCGCAGCGGTTCCGCGACCGCAGCGCGACCCGGTCCCCGGGCCGCACCCCCGACCGCCTCAGCGCGTCCCGCACGGCGTTCGCCGCAGCGTCCAACTCGGCGTAGGTCCACGCGCGTTCGGCGTCCCGGACGGCCGGCGCCGCGGGCGCCCGGCGGACCGCGTCGGCCAGCATCTCCGGCACGTGCCCGTCCGCCGGCACGCGACCGTCCGCCGGCGCGCCCCGCCCGACCGGCTCCCGCGTCACCGGGGCCACGTCCGCTCGGTCGGCTCGGGCAGCGGCCCCAGCACCTCCACGACCGCGCTGGTGCAGGTCAGCCCCGCGCCGCCGCCGACGATCAGCACCCGATCGCCGGCCCCGACGACCTTCTCCGCGATCAGGTGCCGCAGCCCGGCGAACTGGTCGCCGGCACCGAGGTGGCCGTGCGTCCTGGCGAACGGCCAGGTCGTCTGCTCCTCCCCCACGCCGACGAGCTGGCTGAGCTGCCAGTCCAGCTTGGCGCGGCCGGCGGCCGGGATCACCACGCCGCCCAGGTCGGCCAGTTCCGTCTTGGCCTCCGCCAGCGCGGTCATCACCGAGGTCTGCACGGCCTCCGCGAGGCGGACCGTGGAGGCGCGCATGCCGCCGTGGTGGGCGAAGTGGTGCTCGATGCGGCTGGTGATGTCCAGCGGGCCCGGCTGGTAGCTGTCGTGGAAGCGCTCGCCGCGCAGCACCTGCTCCAGGCCGTTGTCCGACACCGTCGCGGTCGACAGCAGCCGGGCGAAGCCGCCCTCCGTCGACAGCACCATCGCCGTGCCGCCGTCGCCGTACGGCAGGCCCTTCTCCGTGCGCCAGCGGTCCACACCCGGCAGGCAGAAGCGGTCGCCGGTCGTGAGGAGCGCCGCGCCGCCCTTCTCGAACACCAGCCGCGAGGCCGCCAGGTCCATGCCGCCCACGGCCGCGTTGCACTGCTGCTGGAGGTCGAACGCCATCACGGACTCGCCCACCGAGAAGCGCGCCACGTAGGAGGCCGCCGGCCACATGTCCACGCCCTGGTACCAGAGGCTGGAGTGGAACACCATGCGGATGTCGGCGGTGTTCACGGACGAGTGCGTGAGCGCGCCACGGGCGGCCAGCACCGCCATCTCCGGTCCCGCCTTCTCCGGCTCGACCAGTACCGACGTGATGCCGTTCGCCTCGCACTCCTCGGCGTCGTACTCCCCCGCCGCGACCGCGTCCGCGGCGGCGACCGGCGGTGGCAGATAGACACCGAGGCCGGCGATGTAGATGTCGTCCCACTGCATGTCGTGCTCCTTCGCGTGTACGCACGGCGCCGAACTGTTCGTCCGCGCCCTCAGGTTGGGTCAGCCGGCTGAGGCCGGGCTTAGGCCGTCCTTTGCGGCTCCTTCCGTTCGGCTGGACGGGGGTCCGGCCGCACGGGCCGGGGGTGACGCGCGTAGCGGCGGCGGGCGGGGCGGTGCCGGTTGACGCGCGTAGCGATCACGGCTGCCCCCGCCGCCACCGGACGGCCGTGACAACGGCCCGGCGACGGCGGGGGCCTGCTACCGGCGTCCCTCGTCGGCGGCCAGGACCGGAGGCCGGTCCGGCGGCCCGGGGGCGGGCCCCGGAGCCGGCGCGCCGGCGACGTGCGGCGGCCCGGGGTCGGCCTTCACCGTGCCGGCTTCGGCCTTGGCGTCGGCCTCGGCCTCGGGCCGCGTCGGCTGCTGGTCGCGGGCCAGCAGCCGGAAGGCCACCGCCGCGCCCAGCACCGTCACCAGGGCCGCGACCGTCAACGCGGCCCGCACGGCGTCGTCGAACGCCGCGTCCGCGCGCTCGGCCAGCGCCGCTCCCGCCCGCGCCGGCAGTTCCTCGGCCACCGCGCGTGCCTGCTGCAACGTGGTGGGGCCCTCCAGCGCCTGGACGAACACCCTGTTGAGCACCGCGCCGACGGCCGCGATGCCCAGCGCGAACCCGGTCTCCTGCATCGTGTCGTTCAGTGCGGAACCCGAGCTGGCCCGGTCGTCGCTCAGCGTGGAGACCAGCAGGTCGGTGGCGACCGGTGTGGCCACCCCGAAACCCACCCCGACCGCGACCAGCGCCGGGGCGATCACCGGGTAGCTCCCGCCCCACCAGCCGACCACCGCGATGCCCGCCGCGACCAGCAGCAGCCCGCCGGTCACCGTCATCCGGGGCCCCAACCGCCGTGCCACCAGCGGCGAACAGGCCGACGCCGCGAACGCCGTGAGCGCGATCGGTCCCACCGCGAGGCCCGCCGCCAGCGGGCTCATGCCCAACTGCACCTGCAGCCGCTGGGTGAGGACAAACAGCGTGCCCGCCAGGCCGAAGAACAGCAGCATGTTCCCCAGGGCCGCGCCCCGGAACCGCTCCCGCCGCAGCAGCGCCAACTCCACCAGCGGGAACGCCGTACGCCGCAGCCGGCGCATGAACGCGACGCCCGCCGCCAGCGTCACCGCCGCGCCCAGCCCGGTCCGGAGCGCCAGCACGCCGTGCTGGCCGGCCTCGATGACGGTGAACACCAGCGCGCCGACCGCCACCACCGACAGCATCGCGCCCAGCGCGTCCGTCGGCCGCCGCTGCGGGTCGGCGGACTCCCGGACGAGGAACACCCCGGCCACCACCACCGCCACCGCCGGCGGCACGTTCAGCCAGAACACGCCGGACCAGCCCGCCGTCGTCACCACCAGCCCGCCCAGCACCGGCCCGAGCGCCACCCCGAGCACCGCGATACCCGTCCACAGCGCGATCGCGCGGGCCCGCTCCCGGCGCGGGAACGCGTGCAGCAGGATCGCCAACGTCCCCGGCATCACAAACGCCGCCGCCGCGCCCAACACCGCCCGGACCAGCACCACATGCCACGCCTCGGTGGCCAGCACGGCAAGCGCCGACGCCACCCCGAACACCGCCAGGCCGCCCAGCGTCATCCGCTTGCGGCCCCACCGGTCCGACCAGGCGCCGGCCACGATCAGCAGCCCGGCGAAGACGATCGAGTAGCTGTCCACGATCCACTGCACGGTCGGCAGATCCGCGCGTAGATCCCGCATGAGCTCGGGGATCGCCACGTTGAGCGAGGAGTTGTTGAGGACGACCACACACAGCGCGAAGCCCATGAGCAGCAGCACCAGCCACCGCTCACGCCCCGCGCGGGGGTCCTCCGGCCGGTCGTCGTCGGGCGGCCCGTCGGCCGGCTGGGTCTCGGCGCGGGGCGTCGTCACAGGCGTCTCCTCGTCGACGGTTCTACCGAACCGATGACGCCACGCCCCCCTTAAGCCGCCCTTATCCCGCCCCATGCCCCGGCACGTCCGCCCTGGTCACGCGTCCACGCCGGCGTAAGCCCGGTGGGACCCCGACCCCGGGCCGGCCCTGAGGCCCCGCCGGACCCGGGCCGGCCCTCAGCGCAGCGTGGCGGCGACCAGCCGGCAGCGCGGCGCACCGTCCGGGCGGCGCCCCAGCGCCTCCAGCGGATACAGCTCCACGTCGAAGCCCGCCGCACACAACTCCGCCCGCACGTCGGCGAGTCGGAACGTGCGGTAGTACATGACAAACGGCGGGCGCCACACGGCGTTCCGCACCCGCATCGCCGCGTCGAACCCCACCTGGAACCACCACCCGGAGCCGCCGGGACGCGGCGGCGCCGCGATCGGGAACAGGAACCGTCCGCCCGGACGCAGCACCCGGGCCACCTCCGCGAAGACCCCCGGACGCTCCTCCGGCCGGAAGTGCCCGAACGCGCCGAAACTCGCGACCACGTCGAAGACCCGCCCGAACGGCAGCGTCCCCGCCTCACCCCGCACCCACACCGCGTCCTCGTGCCGCCGGGCAACCGCCAGCATGCCGGCGCTGAGATCCACTCCGACGACGTCGTCACGGCACAGCCGCCGCAACACCCGCGTCCCGGCCCCCGTGCCGCAGCACAGATCAAGACCGCGCCCGAACGGGCCCAGGCCCCGCGCCACTTCGGCCACCGCGTCCAGCACCACGTCGGGCGTGCGGAACGGCGTGTGGTCGAACTTCGGCGCCAGCAGGTCGTAGCCGCGCTCCACCGACGAGAGCGCCTGCACGGCCAACTCCCGCACTGTCGGCCCCTCAGCAGAGAACATCCGTCGAGCATACGGCGCCGCCACCGCTCGGCGGCGGCGTTCCGCCCACCCGGAACGGCTCATCTGCCCTGGGCTGGGCCCGCGATGAAGTCCGGGGTCGAGCCCCGGAGGGAAAAGGAACGCCCCGGAGGATAAGCGTGGTGCGCGTATCCTCCGGGGCGTTCACATTCCGTCCGCATCCGACCTCCCGGTCAGTCGCGGAAGGCGTCCTTGGCCTTTTCCTTGGCCTGGCGCAGATCGCCCTTGGCCTTCTCGGTGCGGCCCTCCGCCGTTCGGCGCTCGTTGCCGACGGTCCGGCCGACCTGCTCCTTCGCGGCGCCCTTGAGCTGTTCCGCCTTGGCCTTGGCCTTCTCGTTGTCCGCCACGGAAATCACTTCCCTCGGTCGACGATGGGCGACTGTCAGTGCTTCTGACCGATCTCCCCGCCGTCAAACCCATGATCTCGCGAGATTGTTTCTCCACGGAATCACGAGTGAGGGGCGTGGAAGGGGGTACGCGGTTGCCAGGAGGTGAGGGACATGCCCGCTCTTCTTCTTGTCCTGCTACTCGCGCTGATTCTTTTCGGTGCCGGTTTCGCCGTTGAGGTGCTGTGGTGGTTCGCGGTGGCCGTACTGGTCATCTGGCTGCTCGGCTTCGTCTTCCGCTCGGCCGGAAGTGGCGGCCAGCGAGGAACCTGGTACCGCTGGTAGCGCCTGGACACGTTGAGCGACGGTGGGTCCGGACCACAAGGTCCGGACCCACCGTCGTGTGTGGCCC
>NZ_WMLF01000290.1 GCF_014156695.1 Streptomyces durbertensis
GGGCGGGGGCGGGGCGGCGTGCGGTGTCGCTGATGCGCAGCAGTACCGCGATCAGCGCCCAGTTCGCGATCACGGACGAACCGCCCTGCGCGAGGAACGGCATCGTCATACCGGTCAGCGGGATGAGACCGGTCACACCGCCGGCGACGACGAACACCTGGATCGCGAACGCGCCGGTGAGGCCGACCGCCAGCAGCTTGCCGAACGGGTCGCGGGCGGCCAGGGCCGTGCGCATGCCGCGCTCGATGAGCAGCGCGTACAGCAGCAGGATGGCCATCATGCCGGCCAGGCCCAGCTCCTCGCCGATGGTGGCGAGGATGTAGTCGCTCTTCGCGGCGATGCCGCCGATGAGGCGGGAGAAGCCCTGGCCCAGTCCGGAGCCCATGAGGCCGCCGGAGCCGAAGGTGAACATGGCCTGCGCGGTCTCGGTGACGCCGTCGTTGGAGGCGCGTGCCAGCGGGTCGAGCCAGTTGTTGACACGCGAGGCGACGTGGCTGTTGAACGAGGCCACGAAGACCGCGCCGCCGGCGGAGAGCAGCAGACCGAAGATGATCCAGCTGGTCCGCTCGGTGGCGACGTAGAGCATCACCACGAACATGCCGAAGAACAGCAGCGAGGTGCCCAGGTCGGTCTCGAAGATGAGGATCAGCAGGCTGAGGCCCCAGATCGCCAGGATCGGGCCGAGGTCGCGGCCGCGCGGCAGGTACAGGCCCATGAAGCGGCGGCTGGCCAGCGCCAGCGCGTCCCGCTTGACCATCAGGTAGCCGGCGAAGAACACGGCGATGATGATCTTCGCGAACTCACCGGGCTGCAGGGAGCCGACCCCCGGGATGGTGATCCAGATCCGGGCACCGAAGCGGGCCGGGAAGAACATGGGGAGGATCAGCAGCACCAGCGCGACGACCATCGAGATGTAGGTGTAGCGCTGCAGGATGCGGTGGTCCTTCAGGAAGACCAGTACGCCGATGGCCAGGGCGACACCGAGCGCCGACCACATCAGCTGCCCCGGCGCCGCGTTGGCGGGCGACAGGCCCGGCTCGTGGTCGAGGCGCCAGATCAGGACCAGGCCGAGGCCGTTGAGCAGGGTGGCTATCGGCAGCATCAGCGGGTCGGCGTACGGGGCGAACTTGCGCAGCACCAGGTGCGCGATGCCGGCGATCAGGCCGATGCCCAGGCCGTAGCCGAGCATGCCGCTGGGCAGCTCGTCGCTCTTCGCGAGGCCGACGTTGGCGTAGGCGAACACCGGGATGATCACGGCGAAGACGAGCAGCGCGAGTTCCGTGTTGCGCCGGTTGGGCGTGCCGCCGGAGGCGATCGTCGTGGTGTTGCCGAGGTTGAGGCTCATATGCGGTTCGTCCCCCTACGGCGTCCGGCAGTCTTTGGCGAGCTGCTGCTGCCGCTCGGTCAGCCGCGGGCCGGGGCTGGGCTTGTCGTCGGAGCGGCTTTCGGCGTCGGGCTTCTCCTGGCCGTCGACGCTGGAGCCGAGCTCCTGCTGGTTCTCGCCGTCGGGCGCCGGGCTCTGCGAGGCGCCGGGCGAGGGCGAGGCGCCGGGGGTGGGCGAGGCGCCGGGCGTCTCGCCGGCGGCGGGCGCCTGCTCGGAGGTGCGCTCGTCGGCGACGATGCGGCACACCTCGGCCTGTTCGCGCAGCTGCGCGATCTTCTCGTCGGCCTGGGCGCGGCTGTTCATGGAGACGGTCTCGCGGATCTGGTTCCGCTGGTACACCGGCAGGTACTTGAGTTCGATGTCGGTGCGCTCGGCGACGCTGCTCAGCTCGAACCAGGCGAGTTTCTGGCTGATGCCCTGGTAGAGCGCGACGCGTTCGCCGTCGGCGCCGACGAAGTACTGGGTCTTCGTCCAGCGCAGCCCGGCGTAGCCGCCGGCGCCGAGGAGCGCGAGCACGAACAGGATGATCAGCGTGCGCTTGAGCCACCTGCGGCGTCTGCGCGGCGGGTCCTGGTAGCCGGTGGGCTCGCCGAACGCGCCGCCGGGGGGCGCCGCCGCGGCGGGGTACGCCTGGTGCTCCGGCGGGCCGAAGCCCTCGGGGGCGGGCGGCTGCTGCTGCGGCACGGTCCGGCCGCGCCGCAGTTCGGCCGCGCGGGCCGCCGGGGTGCCGGGGTCGCCGTCGGACTGCTGCTTGGTCTCGGCCACCGCGCCCACCACGACCGGGGTGTCGTTGAGCTGGGCGGCGGCCAGCGTGTCGTCGCTGTCGACGTCGAGGACGTCGGCGACGATCACGGTGATGTTGTCGGGGCCGCCGCCGCGCAGCGCGAGCTGGATCAGCTCCTCGACGGTCTCGTGCGGGCCGTGGTAGCTGGCCAGCGTCTCCTCGAGCGTCTGGTGGCTGACGACTCCGGACAGGCCGTCGGAGCAGATCAGGTACCGGTCGCCGGCGCGCACCTCGCGCACCGAGAGATCGGGTTCGACGTGGTCGCCGCTGCCCAGCGCGCGCATCAGCAGGGAGCGCTGCGGGTGGGTGGTGGCCTCCTCCTCGGTGATGCGGCCCTCGTCGACGAGCCGCTGCACCCAGGTGTGGTCCTGGGTGATCTGGGTGAGGACGCCGTCGCGGAGCAGGTAGGCGCGGGAGTCGCCGACGTGGACGAGGCCGAGGCGCTGGCCGGTCCACAGCAGGGCGGTGAGCGTGGTGCCCATGCCCTCCAGCTGCGGGTCCTCCTCGACCATGACGCGCAACTGCTCGTTGGCGCGCTGCACGGCGGAGGCGAGCGAGGTGAGGATGTCGGAGCCCGGCACGTCCTCGTCGAGTTCGACGATGGTCGAGATCACCTCCGAACTGGCGACCTCACCGGCGGCCTGGCCGCCCATGCCGTCGGCGACCGCGAGCAGTCTGGGGCCGGCGTAGCCGGAGTCCTCGTTGTGCTCGCGGATCATGCCGTCGTGTGATCCGGCGGCGAATCGCAGTGCCAGGCTCATGCGCACCTCGCCCGTCGGCTCCGGGTACATCCGCACGGTGCCCACCCTCCGGTCGTCATGTTCGGTCTACTTCCGCAGCTCGATGACCGTCTTGCCGATACGAATCGGCGCTCCGGGCGGAATCGGCGTCGGTGTGGTGAGTCGGGTCCGGTCGAGGTAGGTGCCGTTCGTGGACCCGAGGTCCTCGACGATCCACTGGCCGTCGCGGTCCGGGTAGATCCTGGCATGCCTGCTCGACGCGTAGTCGTCGTCGAGGACGATCGTGGAGTCGTGGGCCCGGCCGAGGGTGATCGTCTGGCCCTGGAGGGCGACCGTGGTGCCGGTCAGCGACCCCTCGGAGACGACCAGCTTCGTGGGCGCGCCGCGCCGGGTGCGGCCGCCCCGGCCGCCGCCACCTCCGCCGCGCCCGGAGGCCGCGGCTGCCTGCTGCGGCTGCTGCTGCTGGCGCGGCGCGGGCCGCTCGGGTCCGCGCCGGCCGGCGCGCTGGGTCACCCTGGTGCCGAACAGGTCACTTCGGATGACCTGCACGGCCACGATGACGAACAGCCACAGTACGGCGAGAAAACCCAGCCGCATGACCGTCAGGGTCAGCTCTGACATTGCCCCCGCTTCACCCTTCGGCTTGCCGGTAAATGATCGTGGTGTTGCCCACGACGATGCGTGAGCCGTCGCGGAGCGTAGCGTGTGTCGCCCGCTGTCCGTCTACCACGATGCCGTTGGTGGAGCCCAAGTCCTGCACGGTGGACGGGTTTCCGGTCCGGATCTCGCAGTGGCGGCGGGACACCCCGGGGTCGTCGATCCGCACGTCGGCCTCGGTGCTGCGGCCCAGTACGAGGGTGGGCCGGGAGATCTGGTGCCGCTGTCCGTTGATCTCCACCCAGCGCCGCGTCTGCGCGGCGGGCGCGCCGGGCGGTGGTGTGCCCGGCATGCGCGGGGCGTTCGGCGGCAGCGGCGGTGCGCCGGGCGCCTGCGCGCCGCCCTGGGACCCGCCCTGCGTGCCGCCGAGCGACTGCCAGCCTCCGCCGCCCCCCGCCTGGGGGGCCTGCGAGACGCTGGCCGCCTGCGTGCGGCTGCGCACCCGGTACAGCCCGGTGTCGAGGTCCTCGGCCTTCTCCAGGTGGACCTTCACCGAGCCCATGAAGGTGTAGCGCTGCTGCTTGGCGTACTCCCGGACCATGCCGGCCAGCTCGTCGCCCAGCTGCCCGGCGTACGGGCTCAGCCGCTCGTAGTCGGGGGTGCTGAGCTCGACGATGAAGTCGTTCGGTACGACCGTGCGGTCGCGGTTCCAGATGGTGGCGTTGTTGTCACACTCGCGCTGTAGGGCACCGGCGATCTCCACCGGCTGCACCTCGGACTTGAACACCTTGGCGAAGGTGCCGTTGACGAGACCTTCGAGACGCTGCTCGAAGCGCTTGAGTACTCCCACGGTGCACCTCCTTCCCAGCTGCCCTGCGCTCTAGTGCGCCGTGGCTCCAGCCCGCGGGCTGGCACGGCGACGGGACCGAACTGCTGTACTGCCTGTTGAACTGCTTACTGATCGTATCCACGCCAGACGAAAACCACTGGTTCCGCTTCGTGACGCGATGCGCGGGTGTCACCCCTCACACGGATCGTAGAGGGCCCGCCCACCAGTGTCCCCCACTGTGGACGTAACGGACACGGCCGAGCTCAGGCCCGTGCGGGCCCGCGGGAAGGGATGTGAGACCACCCCCGGCAGCGTGCTAGTCTTCTGGATGTCGGCAGGCGCCGAGACAACCGGAAGGCGAACTTCCGGAAGGCCGGAGCCCATCGACGACACCCATGCGCGGGTGGCGGAATAGGCAGACGCGCTGGATTCAGGTTCCAGTGCCCGAAAGGGCGTGGGGGTTCAACTCCCCCCTCGCGCACAGAAGAAGGACCCCTGCTGACGCAGGGGTCCTTCTGTTTTCCCGCCCCGCCTGTGGCGAACGTCATGGCCGCGCGGCCCTTTGGCAGGAACGGCCGACCGGACCGATCGGGCGCGGACCTGGCGGGAGCGCCTGTTGGTGGCGGAGGTGGCGGACTACCGTAGGGGTGATCGCCGACGAGTGCTGCGGAGGACCGGTGGGCAACGGTAACGGCGGGGGTGCGTCCGAGCACCTGCCGCGGCTGCAGCTGGACCAGCTGCTGGAGGAGCTGCAGGCGCGCATCGACGCCGTGCGCGGCGCGCGCGACCGGGTGCACAGCCTGCTGGAGGCCGTGCTCGCGATCGGCAGCGAGCTGGACCTGCCGCATGTGCTGCGCCGCATCGTGGAGGCGGCGACGGTCCTCGTCGACGCCGAGTACGGGGCGCTGGGCGTGATCGGCGACGACGGCAAGCTGGCGCAGTTCATCCCCGTCGGTCTCACCGAGGAGCAGATCGAGGCCATCGGGCCGCTGCCCACGGGGCACGGGCTGCTCGGCGAGTTGATCAAGCACCCGGAGCCGCTGCGGCTGCCGGCGCTGGCGGACCACCCCTCGTCCAGCGGCTTCCCGCCGCACCACCCGCCGATGCGGACGTTCCTCGGGGCTCCGATCCGGATCCGCGGCGAGGTCTTCGGCAACCTGTACCTGACGGAGAAGCGGCACGGCCAGGAGTTCGACAGCGAGGACGAGACGGTCCTGGAGACGCTCGCGGTCGCGGCGGGCGTGGCGGTGGAGAACGCCCGGCTCTACCAGCAGGCCCGGGCACGCGAGCAGTGGCTGGCGGCCAACGCGGAGATCACCTCCACGCTGCTGTCGGGGACGTCCGAGGGGGACGTGCTGCGGCTGATCGTGGACCACGCGCGGCGCATCCTCGGCGCCGACCTCGGGCTGCTGGCGGTGCCGGTGCCCGACGGGTCGGGGGCGCTGCGGACCTCGCTCGCGGTCGGCAAGGACGCCGAGCGCCACCACGGGTTGCTGGTGCCGCGCGAGGGTTCGTTCGTCGGCGCGGCGGCGGTGGCGGGGGAGCCGTTGACCAGCCCCGACATCTCCAGCGATCCGCGGATCACGGCGGGGCCGCCGCGTTGGGAGGGTCTGGGCCCGGCCGTGGCGGTGCCGATGCGCACCCGGGAGGGTGTGCGCGGTGTGCTGCTGCTGGCCCGCGCGGACAAGCTGTCGCCGTTCACCGACGCCGAGACCGCGCCGCTGCTCTCCTACGCCGGGCAGGCGGCGCTGGCCATGGAGCTGGCGGACCGGCGGCGTGACGCCGAGCAGATCACCCTGCTGGAAGACCGCGACCGCATCGCCCGGGACCTGCACGATCTGGCCATCCAGCGGCTGTTCGCGACCGGGATCTCGTTGCAGAGCGCGGTGCGCTTTGTGGAGCATCCGCAGGCCCAGGAGCGGCTGTTGCGGGCGGTGGACGACCTGGACGAGACGACGCGCATCATCCGGACGACGATCTTCGGCTTGCGCAGCAGGGACAGCTCCGCTCTCGGCAACGGGTTGCGGGTGCGTATCGCGAAGGAGGTGGAGAAGTCGGTGCAGGCGCTCGGCTTCACGCCGTCGCTGCGCGCCGAGGGGCTGATCGACACGGACGTGCCGCCGGCGATCGGCGACGACGTGGTCGCGGTGCTCGCGGAGGCGCTGACGAACGTGGCCCGGCATGCCCGCGCGGGGCGGGCGGAGGTCGCGCTGGAGGTGGGCGGCGGCCGGGTGCGGCTGACCGTGCTCGACGACGGTGAGGGGCTGCCCGAGGGGGACGGCCGCCGCAGCGGTCTGCGGAACCTGGAGGAGCGCGCGCGCAGGCGGGGCGGCGAGTTCACCGCCGAGCGGCCGGAGGGCGGCGGCACACGCCTGGTGTGGTCGGTGCCGCTGAGCCCGCCGGGCCCGAGCGAGGAGTGACAGGGCTCGGCGGTGCGGTGACGCGTCGTGTGGTGAGGAAGCTCGGCGTGTGGTGAGGGGGCTCGGCGTTGTGGTGAGGGGGCTCGGCGTTGTGGTGAGGGGGCTCGGCGTTGTGGTGA
>NZ_WMLF01000291.1 GCF_014156695.1 Streptomyces durbertensis
GGAGCGCAGCTCCGGGTGGGCCTGGGTGGCGACCAGGTAGGGGTGGACCTCACGCGGGTACTCGACGTACTCGACGAGCTTGTTGTCCGGGGAGGTGCCGGAGAACACGATGCCGGTCTTCTTCTCCAGCTCGCCGCGGTAGGCGTTGTTCACCTCGTAGCGGTGCCGGTGGCGCTCCTCGACGTACGGCTCGCCGCCGTAGACCTCGCGGACGATGGAGCCCTCGGCGAGCTTGGCCGGGTAGAGGCCGAGCCGCATGGTGCCGCCCATGTCGCCCTCGCCGGCGACGATGTCCAGCTGTTCGGCCATGGTGGAGATCACCGGGTGGGCGGTGGCCTGGTCGAACTCGGTGGAGTTCGCGCCGTCGATGCCGGCCAGGTTGCGGGCCGCCTCGATCACCACGCACTGCAGCCCCAGGCACAGGCCGAGCAGCGGCACCCTGTTCTCGCGGGCGTAGGTGATCGCCTGCACCTTGCCGTCCACGCCGCGGTCGCCGAAGCCGCCGGGCACGCAGATCGCGTCCACGTCGCCCAGCTGCTCGCGGGCGCCCTCGGGGGTCTCGCAGTCGTCGGAGGTGACCCACTTGATCTTCACGCGGGCGCGGTTGGCGAAGCCGCCGGCGCGGATGGCCTCGGTCACCGAGAGGTAGGCGTCGGGCAGGTCGATGTACTTGCCGACAAGCGCGACGGTGACCTCGTGGTCCGGCTCGTGCACCCGGCGCAGCAGGTCGTCCCACTGCGTCCAGTCCACGTCGCGGAAGGGCAGGTCCAGGCGGCGCACCACGTAGGCGTCCAGGCCCTCGCTGTGCAGCACCTTGGGGATGTCGTAGATCGACTTGGCGTCGATCGCGGCGACCACCGCGGCCTCGTCCACGTCGCACATCAGCGAGATCTTCCGCTTGATCGCGGTCGGCACCTCGCGGTCCGCGCGCAGCACGATGGCGTCCGGCTGGATGCCGATGTTGCGCAGCGCGGCCACCGAGTGCTGGGTGGGCTTCGTCTTCAGCTCGCCGGACGGGCCGATGTAGGGCAGCAGCGAGATGTGCACGACAAAGACGTTGTCGCGGCCGACCTCGTGGCGCACCTGGCGGACGGCCTCCAGGAACGGCAGCGACTCGATGTCGCCGACGGTGCCGCCGACCTCGGTGATGACCACGTCCACGTCGTCGGTGGCCATCCGGCGGATGCGGTGCTTGATCTCGTTGGTGATGTGCGGGATGACCTGCACGGTGTCACCCAGGTACTCGCCCCGGCGCTCCTTGGCGATCACCGAGGAGTACACCTGGCCGGTGGTGACGTTCGCCGAACCGTCGAGGTCGACGTCGAGGAAGCGCTCGTAGTGACCGATGTCCAGGTCGGTCTCGGCGCCGTCGTTGGTGACGAACACCTCGCCGTGCTGGAACGGGTTCATCGTGCCCGGGTCGACGTTCAGGTACGGGTCGAGCTTCTGCATCGTGACCCGCAGTCCCCGCGCCTTGAGCAGGGCGCCCAGGCTGGAGGCCGTCAGACCCTTGCCGAGCGAGGAGGCGACACCCCCGGTGACGAAGAGGTGCTTGGTCGTCATGGATGAAGGCGGCATGGCCAAGAGGGGGCTCCCGTGGTCGCGAGGTGTCAGACGCGCCGACCCCTGGTGCCGTTTGTCCGGCGGGGTGCCGTCGCTGCGGTTCGGGGGATTTCACCCTCCGTCCACGGGCTACCAGGGTATCAGCCGGTCGAGCCGCGCCCGGAGGGACGCCGGGCCCGCCGGCTCCGGCTCTCCATCCTGCCCTCCGCGCGGGCGCGGTGACGCACGACACGGCGACTCGGCTTGTGTCCGAGGGCCCGCCGTGGCGACCATCGATCTGTGGACCGCCCGGCTCGCTATCCTGCCCGGATACTCGGGTGACAGACGAGCAGCTCGGGCAACACATAAGACGGTACGTCCCACGGGGCGTGAGTTCGACTGGAGACGTACGTGGCCGCGCGCATCGAGGACTACGCACTCATCGGGGACATGCAGACCGCTGCCCTGATCTGTCGTGACGGCACGGCCGACTGGCTGTGCCTGCCCCGGTTCGACTCGCCCGCCGTCTTCGCCGGCCTGCTGGGCACCGAGGAGCACGGCTTCTGGCGGCTCGGCCCGGCCACGGACGCCGACGCGGCTCCCGCACCGGCGGACCGCCGCACCTACCGGGGCGACTCGCTGGTGCTGGAGTCGGAGTGGGACACCCCGACCGGTACCGTCCGGGTGATCGACTTCATGCCGCCCCGGGACGGCGCGCCGCAGCTGGTGCGCATCGTGGAGGGCGTCAGCGGCCGGGTGTCGATGCGCTCGGCGCTGCGCATGCGCTTCTCCTACGGCTGGGTGGTGCCGTGGGTGCACAAGGTGGGTGAGCGGACCGCCGCGGTCGCCGGCCCCGACTCCGTGTGGCTGGACACCGAGGCCGAGACGCACGGCGAGGACCTGACGACCTACTCCGACTTCACCGTCGGCCCCGGCGAGCGGGTCAACTTCACCATCAGCTGGCAGCCGTCGCACAAGGACGAGCCGCCGATGCCGGAGCCGGAGGCCGCCCTGGAGGCGACCGAGGAGTTCTGGCGCGAGTGGGTCAGCCACTGCACCTACCACGGCCCCTACCGCGAGGCCGTGATCCGCTCGCTGATCACCCTGAAGGCGCTGACCTACGCACCGACCGGCGGCATCGTCGCCGCCCCGACGACCTCCCTGCCCGAGGAGATCGGCGGGGTGCGGAACTGGGACTACCGCTTCACCTGGCTGCGGGACGCCGCGATCACCCTGTCCTCGCTGCTGCGCACCGGCTACCGGGACGAGGCGCGGGCGTGGCGCGAGTGGCTGCTGCGCGCGGTCGCCGGCGACCCGGAGAACCTCCAGATCATGTACGGCATCGCCGGCGAGCGGGAGCTGGGCGAGATGGAGCTGAACTGGCTGCCGGGCTACGAGAACTCCAGCCCGGTGCGCGTCGGCAACGGCGCCGCGGGCCAGCTCCAGCTCGACGTCTACGGCGAGGTCACCGAGGCCCTGCACCTGGGCCACATGACCGGTCTGGCGCGCAACGACTACGCCAGCCAGCTCCAGGTCAGGCTGATCCACTACCTGGAGGACCACTGGGACGAGCCCGACGAGGGCATCTGGGAGGTCCGGGGGCCGCGCCGGCACTTCGTGCACTCCAAGGTGATGGCCTGGGTGGCCGTGGACCGCACGATCAAGCTGATCGAGTCCGGCGAGGTGGACGGCCCGCTGGAGCGCTGGCGGGAGCTGCGCGAGACCATCCACCGCGACGTGTGCGAGCACGGCTACGACGCCGAGCGCAACACCTTCACCCAGTCCTACGGTTCGAAGGAGCTGGACGCCTCCCTGCTGCTCATCCCGCAGATGGGCTTCCTGCCGCCGGACGACAAGCGGGTCATCGGCACCATCGAGGCGATCCAGCGCGAGCTGTCCACCGAGGACGGCTTCATCCTTCGCTACCCGACGGCCGGCGACCAGCCCGGGGTCGACGGACTGGAGGGCGACGAGGGCGCTTTCCTGGCCTGCTCGTTCTGGATGGCGGACGACCTGGCGATGATCGGCCGCGTCGACGAGGCCCGTCAGCTGTTCGAGCGGCTGCTCGCGCTGCGCAACGACCTGGGACTGCTCGCCGAGGAGTGGGACCCCAAGCTGAAGCGCCAGGTGGGCAACTTCCCGCAGGCGTTCAGCCATGTGCCGCTGATCGACACCGCGCTGCGGCTGACCGCCTCCGGCGCCTACGGCGGCTGACGCCCCGCTCGGCGGGCGGCACGGCGGGTCCGCGCGGCGGCGGGTCGGTCGACGGTCGGGCGACGCCTGAGTCGTCGGGTCAGTCCACGACGAGGACCAGCTTGCCGCGCACCCGGCCGGATTCCAGGCGGCGCATCGCCTCGGCGGCGTCGGTCAGCGGCAGCGTCTCCTCCACCGGAGGTCGCAGGGTGCCGTCCGCGAGCAGGTCGGCGAGGACGGCCAGGTCCCGCTGGTTCTCCGAGGCGACCATCATGGCCAGCCGCTGCCGGGTGAACAGCGAGCGCACCGGGGCGAGGAAGGTGCGGCCGAGGCCGCCGAACCAGCGGCCGCCGTCCTCGCCGCCGACGATCACCAGGGTGCCGCGCGGGGTGAGCAGCCGGCGCAGGCGGCCGAGCGGCCGGTTGCCCGCGATGTCCAGGACCAGGTCGTAGCGCGGGCCGTGGCCGCTGGTGTCCACGTCCCGACGGGTGTGGTCGATGATCTCGGCCGCGCCGAGCGAGCGCACGAGGTCGGCCTTGCCCGCGCTGCACACCCCGGTGACGTGCGCGCCGTACGCCGCGGCGAGTTGGACGGCCGCCGTACCGACGCCGCCGCCCGCGCCGATGACCAGCACCCGCCGCCCGGCGCCCTCCCCCGCGCCGATCCCGCCGAGGTCGCGTATCGCCTGGAGCGCGGTGAGGCCGCCGAACGGGGTGACCGCGGCGATCTCGAAGCCGACGCCGGCCGGCTTGCGCACCAGCTTGTCCTCGCGTGCTCTCGCGTACTCGGCGTACGTGCCCACGCCGACACCGAACACCTCGTCGCCTTCCTTGAACCGGGTGACTCCGGCGCCGACCGCCTCGACCACCCCGGCGACGTCCCGCCCCGGAACCCTCTCCCGGGGCGCCCGAAGCCCGATGGCCGGCCGCACGACGTAGGGCAGTCCGGTCATCAGATGCCACACGGCGCGGTCCACGCCGGCGGCGCGGACCCGCACCAGCACCTCGCCGTCCTTCGGCGTCGGCCGTTCGACCTCCGTGTACTCCAGTACCTCCGCCGATCCGTACCGGCTCTGGGTGATCGCCTTCATGTCCTGCTCCGTCTGTCGTCGGGAGTGTCGGGGGTGTTCGGGCCGTCGGGCTCTTCGGTGCTCTTCGCGGCCTGCGAGCCGTCGGCGGCCGAGCCGTCGGCGGCGCTCGGGGCCTCGGGGGCGCCCGGGGCGTCGGGGTACTGGAAGACCTCCTCCAGCGGCACGCCGAAGACCCGGGCGATCTGGAACGCGGTCTCCAGGGTCGGCGAGTAGCGGCCCTTCTCGATCGCGATGACCGTCTGCCTGGTGACGCCGAGACGTCGGGCCAGCTCGGCCTGGGTCATCTCGCCGTGTGCGAAGCGCAGGGCGCGGATGCGGTTGCTGACGCGGGTCGGCCTCACCACGGCTGGAACCCCCGTCGGTAGGCGACGAGTTTGGCGACCGACTCCAGCAGGGCCGTGAGAACGAAGCCGAGGAAGAGGGCGTTGGCGATCCAGAAGTGCGCGACCTCCAGCATCGTCAGGACCAGCGCCCCCACCGCGCCGAGCACGAGCATGCCCTGCCCCACGTGGCTGCCGAACCGCTCGATCTCCCGGTCCCGTTGGTCGGTCAGGTCCCGCTCGTCTCCGGACCCGGCCACGATGACCAGGTGCGCCAGGACGGTGACCACCACCATCGCGCCGATCGTCCACAGCATCGCCGCGACGTACGGTGCCTCGTGCACCGGTCCGCCTTCGGCCCGGCCGAGGACGACCGCCAGATAGACCAGATAGCCGGCCAGGGTGACCAGGGCGAACGCCCAGGTCCGCTTCTCCTCGAACGCCATCAGCACTCCCACACCACCGAGTCAAAGAAACTTGACACCACGAACGTAAAGCAGACCGGACAGCATGTCAATGATTCTTTACCTGTCACCGGTCTGTTCGGTCGCGCGGCCGACCGAACCGGGCGGGCCCGCCCAGCGCACCCCCCGTACCAGGTAGCGTCGGAGTGCCCGGTCGAAGGAGGAGTCACAGGTGCCCGGAAGCCGACCCACGCTTGAAGCGGTAGCCGCCCACGCGGGCGTGTCCAGGGCGACCGTGTCCCGAGTGGTCAACGGCGGCGCCGGCGTGCGCGAGGAGGTGCGCGAACGCGTCAACCGGTCGATCACGGAACTGGCCTACGTGCCCAACCGGGCGGCCAGGTCGCTGGTCACCCGACGCACCGGCGCCGTGGCCGTGGTGATAGCCGAACCGGAGACCCGGGTCTTCTCCGACCCGTTCTTCCCGCGCCACCTGCGCGGCATCAGCCGTGAACTCTCGCGCCACGACCTCCAGTTGCTGCTCCTGCTGCTCGGCGAGGGCGACGACCCCGCCCGGATAGGCCGCTACCTGTCCGCCGGGCACGTCGACGGGGCGCTGATGTTCTCGCTGCACCGGGACGACCCGCTGCCCGCGATGGCCGCCCGCTCCGGACTTCCCACCGTCTTCGGCGGCCGCCCCGGTTGGGAGTCACCGGGCGGGAGCGGCGGCCCGCTCTACGTCGACGTCGACAACGTCGGCGGCGCCCGCCTGGCCACCGGCCACCTGCTCGCCCGGGGCCGCCGCACGATCGCCGTCATCACCGGCCCGCTCGACCAGACCTCCGCCCAGGACCGGCTGACCGGCTACCGGCACGCCCTGGAGGCGGCCGGGCTGGCCGTCGACGAACAGCTGGTCGCGCACGGCGGTTTCACCATGGAGGGCGGCGAGGCGGCGATGGCCGAACTGCTCGACCGCCGCCCCGACGTGGACGCCGTCTTCGCCTGCAACGACCTGATGGCCACCGGCGCGTTGCGGACGCTCCGCGCCGCCGGGCGCGACGTGCCCGCGGACGTCTCCGTGGTCGGCTACGACGACCTCGAACCCGCCGCCTGGGCCGAGCCCGCGCTCACCACGGTCCATCAGGACGTCGAGGAGATGGGCCGCACGATGGCCGAGCTGCTGCTGCGGCTGATGAACCGCTCACCCGACGAGGCACCGCCGAAGTCCGTCGTCACCCCGGTGCGCCTGGTCGTACGCGACTCCAGCTGAGCCGGCCGGGGGCTCCCGCGCCGCGGGGAAGCGCGGGCGGCGGGGCGGCGTCAGAGG
>NZ_WMLF01000292.1 GCF_014156695.1 Streptomyces durbertensis
CCGTGGGGACCAGCCCGGAGAAGAAACCGCAGATCAGAGCAGGTTCCCTGGGGACCAGGATCACGCCCGTTCTGCCCCACCTGTAGACCATCTACAAGACCTGCAAGGTCGCCTGGAGTGACGGGGAAGGGGCAGGGGCGGCAGCCAGATAGGTGCTGAGCGACCGGCCTGCGGCGCTGATGGCCAGGAGGTCTGGATGGAGGTAGCGCTGGGTGGTCTGCAACGAACCGTGCCCGGCCATGACGCGCAGCACATGCAGGGGTACTCCGGCGTCAGCCATCCAGGTCAGACCGGTGTGCCGAAGCCCATGGCGCCGAAGATGCTCGTACCCCAGGGTGGTGACGACCTCATCCCACTGCGTCACGTCGCGAAGCACAGCAGTAGTGATCCTCCCGCTACGCGGCCCGGTGAACAGCCGAGCCTCAGGGTCGGGCCCCGCCGCCAGCAGACGCTGAGCCACCAGCGGCCGCACCTCCTCGATCAACGGGACCCGCCGAGCCGCCTTGCCCTTGGTCCGCTTGTCCGCCAGCCCCCTGGGGAAGGTGTCGTCTGACGGCGTACGGTCCAGATCCAGTTCACCGGGTCGATGTCCTCCACCCGCACTCCGGAGACCTCCCCGATACGGGCGGCAGTGCACGCCGCGAAGATCACCACACTCCCCCACCCCAGGAACCTGCCATGGGAACGCGAGACCAGCGCGTCGGCCAGCTCGGTTAGCGCCTTCCAGTCCGGCAGCGCCAGCACTCGCGGATCATCAAGCTCATCCTCGGCCTTCTGATACTCGCTCTGCCAGCCGCGAACGCGCGCAGGGTTGGCGTCGATGATGCCGTCGCGACGGGCTTGCTCCATCACCCGCACCAGGACCGCAAGGCTGTTCTTGACCGTGAAACGGCCATGGCCGTCGGCGATCCAGCCGTAAACGGTGCGGTCGACCGCCCCGTTGCTCACCATCGACACCGACACATGCCCCAGGCTCGGAACCACTCGTAGTCGCCAACCCGCCAGGTACGGGTCGGTCGTCTTCGGCTCCAGGCCCCGCAGCGCATGGGTCATGTTCGCCTCGCCGTAGACCTTCAAAGACTGAGTAGAGGTGGCAGGATCGATTCCGCGCAGCGCCGCGGCTTTCAGCTTGTCGATCCACGCCTGGGCACTCTCCTCGTCCACCTGAGCCTCGGAAAGCGACTCACGCCTCTTGGTGTGAGGGTCAACCCAGCGCACCCTCGCCCGGTACGGCAATGGTCTCCCTGGCCGGTGCTCAATATCCGGCGAAAGAGCGACCGCGACGGGTAGGCGTTCAACGTGAGGCATTCAGGCGGCTCCCTGACCGGGGACGGTTCGGCGCGAGCCGAGCCACCGCTGGACATCGGTCTCGCTGTAGAGGAAGACCCTCTCCGACATCTTCACAAACGGCGGCCCTACAGGCGGCCGAGCAGTTCGCCACCGCCGCACGGTCGATGCATCAACTCCGAGCAGACTCGCCAACTCTCCAGTGCGATACCAACGAGAGACTCTTTGAAGAGAAGATTCCGAGTTCACACCCTTCTCACATGCCATATCTACCTCATTATTCGAAGTCAGAATGTGCGTCATAATAAATCTGCGCTCACCGATGTAGAGATCCGCAGCTAAGACGAACAACGG
This sequence comes from Streptomyces durbertensis, assembly GCF_014156695.1. Classification (GTDB taxonomy): domain Bacteria; phylum Actinomycetota; class Actinomycetes; order Streptomycetales; family Streptomycetaceae; genus Streptomyces; species Streptomyces durbertensis. The sequence goes on from NZ_WMLF01000292.1 coordinate 1,642, forward strand.
AAGGCGCCTTGCGCTAGACAGCCCGGGCCGCACCTAATACACCGCCAGGCGTATCGCAAAGATCTCCTCCCAGAACTACGACTCTGCCGTCAACATCCGCTACGGGCTCCACCATCGAGAACCCCGAATGCGCACACTTCAATGATCAACATGATCGCCGGTTTGGCTAACCGGCGATCATGGTCTACCGTGCGCTCACGCAGGCAATGCACGCAGAGATCCCCCAGGTGAACGACAGGGCGGTCGAACAGTCAGAGAGGCGTAAGTACGTGCATCGACAGAGGGATTCCTCATAGCGTCACCCGGCGGAGCCATTATCGGCCCGTCTCCCACGGGTGTTGTACGTTGACATAGCCCTGGCGACAGTTCCAGTCTCTTGAGAGTATTCCCTGTCTGCCGTGGGCGAATGCGACTCTGAGAACCTCAGTAGAGGTCGACTCGCACCGGCGTGACGAGGAAGACGCCAACACTCTCGCAGCATGCTGACCCCACCGAATACGGGATCAGCAACCCCGCCCTTGTTGTCCACGGCCGCGCCGCGCAGCCCGCCGGCCTCGGTCGTCTTGGGCCGGCGGGCTGCGCGAGCTAGCTCCCGACCGCCCGGACCAGGGCGCGAGGTCAAGGCGGTCCAAGAGCCTTCGGACCGTCGCCCAGGCGGGCAGAGCCCGCGTGGGCAGAAGCGGATCGGGGCGCCCGCGAACTTCGAATGATCGTGAGCCAGTCAGACGCCGCCTGGAACCTTCCGTCCCCGCCCGACGATAGGGACGGAAGATAAGGAACAAGGTTGGGCGGTGTCTTTAAACGATGTTGAGTAGTTGGTCATGGTCGGGTGACGCGGCGCAGGCCGCATAGACCATCTTCTGCTTCGGATCAGGGCTCTTCCCGTAGGTGCGCGAGAACGGCGGCGAGGGACAAGTCGTACTGGTCCTTGTCCTTCTCCCAGCGCGCCATCACCGAGGCCGTTGCCTTGGCCATTTCGGTCGGGAGCCCGGCGTCTCTCAGCGCGTCTGCGACTTCTTCCATCTCGGGGCCCCATCGCCACGCTCGTGCAGCCACACTGGGCAGGTACTCCGGATCGGAGAGGATCTGCGCGGGCATCCTCTTCGCTTCCTCCGTGAGGAGATCGGCGACGCCATGAGCGTCGGCGAGAGCGTGCGAAACGCCGGCCAGGGTACGGGCGGCTTTCTGGAAGCCCGCAAACGATGCCTTGAGCGCTGAGGCGGAGCCGATGTGTGCGCCGGCTCCACGTACCTCGACCGCGGAGTCCTTGAACAGAGTGTGCACGAGCTCTGCGGCATGGCCGTCACCCGCTACGTAAAGGCGGCATGAGCGCCCGCTGCCGGGCGGAGGGCCAAAGATGGCGCCGTCGAGTACGAGAGCGGCCGGGCGGATCTCGCTCGCAATCCGTTCCATTCGCTGGGGGCTGATCGCGTTGGCGTCTAGGTAGAGACCGTTGAAGGCGTGGGCAGCAACCTCGGTCGCAACGTCCTCTGCGACATGCGGCGGACAAATCGAAATGACAGCATCGCTCGCGGCGAGAGCTTCTTCGAGCGACGTGCAGGGCGTCATACCCGCCCGCTCGGCACGCTCAGTCGTCACCGAACTGCGGCCGGCAGCAACCCACAGCACCCTACGAGCCCCGATCGCCTGGGCGGCCACGGCTGCCCCCATCGAGCCGGGGTGCAAGATCGTCACCGTAGTCACTGTGATCCTCCAGGGGGAAGCTCGGCCGGCGTCTGCTCCTGGTGAGCGACGATAGCCTCACGAATCGCCCTGGCCGCTGGGGTGGTGCGTGCAGGGTGGAGCGCAACGTGGCGGCCGAACTGCTGCACCCGCTTCCGTACGCTCTCAGTACGGCGACGAGCGTCCACGCCAAGCACCTCGTAGACCTGGAGAGCCGCGCCATCGAGATCCCCTCGGCTCAAGCGGGCCATGGACAGATCCATGCGTGCCAACGACATCTCTCCCAAGCGACGCTGTTCCAGGGGAGCTGCCTCAAACATGCTTACTGCCTCGTCGGCTCGCGCCTCAGCATCGCTCAGATGCTGGTTGCCGCCGAGCCACAGGTGAGTGCTGCTCGCGTAGAAGAGTTGCTTCGCCTCCGGGAAGGCCATCATTCCGCCTGGAAGGTCGTCCCCGGCGGTCATCTGATCGCGCATATCATTGGCCCTGTTCAGAGCGGCGATGGCGTCGGTCGCCTGCTGAAGTTGCCCGTAGGCACGGGCCTGGATACTGGCCAAACGGATATGAGCGGTGCCGCGCTCCGGCGCGAAGTGGCCTCCGGCCTCGGCGAGACGTACAGCATCGTGGGGGCGGCCGTCCCAGTAGGCGATCAGGGCTTGGAGCCCTCGGACCCATGCCCGGAGACCGTTGTGGCCCGCGAGTTCACCGCACATAAACGCGGTGCGAGCCTGGGTCTCTGCCGCCTCGTACCGCCCCAGGTCGAAGCTGGCGTTTGCCAGGACGCCGCACAGCACGCCCGCCGCCACATAGAGGTCGCGAGTGTACTGAGGTGGCTGGCGGCCCTCAAGGAACTCAAAGGCACGGTTACGAAGAGCGCGCACTTCCCGAAACAGGGGCCCAACAGGACGATTGGGATAGTTGGTCACTATCCGTCGAATATCTGCTTCCAACTGCTCCATCGTGTGAGGGCCAACGTTGCTGCCCTCCGCCCGGGCAGCGAACCGCGCTGACTCATTGGCAGCCGCCATCACCACGTCCTCGGCGCCGTAGTCGAACTGATCTTCCGAAACGGATTCTCTCGCCTCGCGCAGGCCGGGGGAACTGTTCGTCGCCGAGGCGCGAGCGAACAGGCGGCCGATCGGGACTCCCGGAAACATGAACTGCAAGATGCGCCGGGCCTCGGTACGCGGCGTCGTCTTCACCTCACCGTGGACCCACCTGACGAACTGGCGCTTCTCCGGCGGTGGGGCAGTCGCGAGAGAAGTCGGTCCTTCTGTCTCCGCCAGCTCTCGCGCGGCGTCCTGGTACCGCCTCTTGAACACCTCGTACTCCTGCCAGCCCTTCTGGTTGACCAAGATCTGGAAGAGGGGCGGTTCCGTTTCCATAGCCGCTCCTTGAGGCTCGGGAGTTGTTCCGGCATCCACGCTAGACAGCAACAGCGCGCACGGACAGGAAACTTGCCCAGAAGGTCCGGCTTGCGACGCGAGATGACCGCGATGTGACACAGGACGACGCGAGACGACATCGTTGAGGCACTCGTTAAGGCGTGGCCAGCCAGCAAGACTGCCGCTTCCATCGCAGACATCACGGATTTCGGATCGTGCTGTCACGTTCCGTTGAACCGGTGAGTTGACGAGGGGAGTCACGATGAGCCGCGCTGTGCAGCCGCCGAGCCCCCAGCTCTGGGCTACCTCGGCCGTGAGGTTAGCCCCGCCCGGCCCCTTCGAGGACGTGATGTCCCCTCCAGAGGACGTGATGACAACGACTGCCGTACGTCCGCGCCGCGCTTTCCACCGCGACGGCGACCTAATGAGCTCTACCTTCGAGATCAAGCAGCGACCGCCGGGGGCGCCTTCGTCGCCCGAGGACAGCGCTCAGGTCGGCATCATGCGACGCCGGACCCGGGAGTGCCTGACCGCTCACGGGTTGGCCTACGTCACCGACGAGGCGGTCTTGGTCGTCTCCGAACTGGTCACCAACGCCGTCATGCACAGCGGCGGCCGGAAGATCACGGTGACTCTTTCTCTCCTCAAGGGCTACCTGCGCATCGACGTACGCGACGGTGTCCCCAGCTTCCATGCCCTACCCCACGAACCCGATGACGCTGACGAGCACGGCCGCGGCCTGTTTCTCGTGAGGTGGCTGGCCGAAGAGGGGCGAGGCGCCTGGGGCACTGAGGACAACGGCGCGAACACGTGGTGCGAGCTGAAGTTGGCGGCGTGCTGATGTTGAACACTGCCGTGCGGGACGACACCGCGGTGCCAGTTCGCGTCAAGGACCCGTCGATCCCGACGATCCCCTGCACTGTTCCGGAAGCATCGCAGTTGCGCCGTGTTCTGGCCGGCCTGCGCAGGTGGAGTCCGGTGGACTGGGATCAGGTGTACGACGACCTGGACGTGGTCTTGCACGGCGAGACGGAGGTCAGCCATCACGCGGCGGGCCGGCCGGGCCGGGGGCCGCTGCCCGAGTACGAGGACGCTGACGAGATGGTCGAGCGCTTCCGCGGGGCTCTCAGGCAGCTCGTGAACCGCGGACTCCGCGAGGACGCCCAAATTCAGCACCTGGACATCGCCGTCCTGATCGAGCAGGCCCATACGTTGACCGCCGAGGCGCTGCCTGGCGACTCGTCGCCGGCCCGTGGGGACCTGCGAAGGCTGGCTGGAATCGTCCTGCGACTCGCCGAGCGCCTGGAAGAGACGGGCATCGTCAAGGGGTTGGTCGAATGCTGACCAACATCACCCCGTCGCCGCACCGCCTCGCCGTCGCCCTCCGGCCAGCCCCAGAAGCTTATGACTTCGAGTACTTCCGGGACCGGCTCGCCGATCCCGCGATCCTCGCCGACGCCGTCGCCATCCGCGTGTTTCGAGCGCCCCTCCTCGCCGTGCCGGTCGGTGGCTCGCGTCGCGGTGGGTACATGTCCTTCGACTTGCTGTCGCTGGCCGTGGCGACCCGCCGTCTGCTCGATACGCAACCCGGCTTCCCGAACCTCCGCGTCCGCTGGTCGCCATACCTCGACACCTGCCACACGGTCGAGTGGGGCGATCCCGCTCCCGCTTGGTGGGAGGACGACGTGGTCTTCGGTCGCTTCTACGGCTACAGCCAGGACGCTATCGCCGCGTTCGTGCGGCATCACCCACAGACACCCTCTTCGGCAATCTCCGGACCGTATTCCCCCACGGCCTCGTAGTCGGCTGAAGAGGGCCCGACTTCCGACCCCACCGAGAGGACGAGCACCATGTGTGCGCACAACCCACCGTGTCCCCCGGCTGATGCTTCCGACCGGGAAGCCGCGCGAACCGTCGCGCACAACTGGGCTCAGGGCTGGAGCCTGTTGTGCAACAAGGTGCTGCTCTTCGAGGACACCGGCGAGCTGCTGCCCAACGGCACGATCATCGCTCCGCACCGCCCGGTCGGCGGGAGAAGAGCGCGCACATGAGCCCGGCCAGGAAGTGTCTCGTCCCCGGTCCACACAACGGCCCCTTCGCTTGGCTACGAGCGGGCCGGGTGCAACACCCGGCAGTCGGATCTGGAGAGGGCTCGGTGCCGGAG
>NZ_WMLF01000293.1 GCF_014156695.1 Streptomyces durbertensis
GGTGAGGACGGCCGCCACGGTGCCGGCGGAGAGCGCGGCGAGCCGGGCGCGCGTCGCGCGGGGTTTACGCGCGTAGCGAACCGGCGTGTCGGGCTGCTGGGCTGTGGCCTGCATAACAAACTCCCTGGGGCAGGAGGTGCCTGGTCTGGGGGTGGTGCCTGGCGCCGGGTCGCGTTTTCGGGCGCCGGAGGCATGCTGGTGCCGCCAGATGTCGTCCCGGCGGTCCGCAGGTAACAGAGTGAAGACATGGGCATGTCACATCAAGGGGTAGGCGCCGATTTCTCTCCGCCAACACCCCGCAGCGCAGGCACAGTTGTCGCACGATGCCCGGGAATGGACCCATGACGGCCGATCCGCTCGCCACCGACACCCTTCTCCCCGTCACTCCCGTCCTGGGCGTGGTGCTCGGCGTCCTGCTGCTCGCCGCCGCGACGGTCGCGCTGACCGCCGGGCTCACCCAGGACAACGGCGAGGGCTACGGTCGGGCGATCCTCACCGCCGGGCTGCGCGCGGTGGTGCAACTGGGCGCCGTCTCCCTGGTCATCGGCTGGGTGGTCGGCGCCCTGCCCACCCTGCTGGGATTTGTCCTGCTGATGTACGCCGTCGCCGTGCTCACCGCCGCCCGCCGGCTCACCCGGGACCGCTGCGGCTACTGGGTGGCCTGCTCGATCGGCGCGGGCGTGCTGCCCGTCCTGCTGCTGCTCGTCGGTACCGGACTGGTCCCGCTGCGCGGGATCGCGCTCATCCCCGTCGCCGGCATCCTCATCGGCGGCGCGCTCACCGCGACCGTGCTGGCCGGCCGGCGCGCGCTGGAGGAGCTGACCGTGCGCTGGGGCGAGGTCGAGGCGGGACTGGCCATCGGACTGCTGCCGAGGGAGGCCGTGCTGGAGGTCGCCAGACCGGCGGCCGGCGGCGCGCTGCTGCCGGGCATCGACCAGACGCGGACCGTGGGATTGGTCACCCTGCCCGGCGCCTTCGTCGGCATGCTGCTCGGTGGCGCCTCACCGCTGATGGCGGGGGCGGTGCAGCTTTTTGTGCTGGTCGCGCTGATGTTCGTGCAGGCGGTCGCGGTGGCCGTCACCCTGGAACTGATCGCCCGGGACAGGCTGCACAGGGACGGCCGGCGGGCCCGCTGAGCAGGCCGGGGCTGGGCCGAGCGGCGAGGGCTGTCGTAGGGTGGACGACATCTGAAGGGGAGTAGCTCCTCGCCGGACCGTCGACATACTGGGCGGCTCACCGCCCCGGCGCCCGGAGCGCACCACACGTGGTGCGCCAGCGAGACCTTCGGCCGCAGTGTCCCAGACGCTGCCGTGCCGAGGTGTTCGCTTTTCCAGCGGGTCCGCTCGGCGCGGCCCGAACGATGAGGATCGTCCAACCGTGTTCAGTCTCGCCGCAGCCGGCGTCACCTTCGGCGTCGTCTTCCTCGCCGAACTGCCCGACAAGACCGCCCTCGCCGGTCTGGTGCTCGGCACCCGCTACCGCGCCTCGTACGTCTTCGCGGGCGTCGCCGCCGCCTTTGTGCTGCACGTGGCGCTTGCCGTCGCCGCGGGCAGCCTGCTGGGGCTGCTGCCGCAGCGGCTGCTCGCGGTCATCGTCGGTGTGCTCTTCCTGACCGGCGCGTTCCTGCTGCTCCGCCACAAGGACGAGGACGGCGGCGAGGTCCGCAAGCCCGCCGACCAGTCGTTCTGGAAGGTCGCGGGCAGCGGCTTCATGCTGATCCTGATCGCGGAGTTCGGCGACCTCACGCAGATCATGACCGCCAACCTCGCCGCCCGCTACGACGACCCGCTGGCGGTCGCGCTCGGCGCCGTGACCGCGCTGTGGGCGGTCGCGGCCATCGGCATCCTCGGCGGCCGCGCGTTGATGAAGCGGGTGCCGCTGGGGGTCATCTCGAAGATCGCCGCCGGTGTGATGACGCTGCTGGGCCTGTGGAGCCTCTACGAGGCCGTCGTCGGCTGAGGCCGCGCCGTTGACCGGCGGCCAGGCCGACACGGCTGGACCGACGTGGGTGGCTCGACGTGGCCGGCCCGTCCCGGCCGGACCGAAACGGCCGGACCGAAGTGGCCCCTGGCCCGCCCGGGGTGGGCGGGCCAGGGGCCACGTGAACACGGGTGGGCTACCGGGCGTCGCCCGCCGGAGTCCTGCCGGCCTCGCCCGGAGCGGACCCGGAGGTGCTCTCCTTCGACGGCTCCCCGGCCGCCGCCGTGACCGTCGCGCCGGCCGGTACCGGGTCCTTCGCGCCGACCCGCGCGGCGACCGCCGCGGGATCCGCCGCGGGGTCCGCCGCCTCCGCCGACGTCAGTCGGTCCGCGCGGGAGGCCGGGCCGTGCCGCAGCCACAGCTCCGCCAGCGCGAAGCCGGCCACGACAACCGCCGCGCCACCGAAGGCGTCCAGCAGGTAGTGGTTCGCCGTGCCCATGACGACAACCGTCGTCAGCAGCGGGTACAGCGCGCCGAGCGCCTTCACCCACAGCCGGGGACTCAGCCGGATGATCACGAGCCCCGCCCACAGCGACCAGCCGACGTGCAGCGACGGCATCGCCGCGTACTGGTTGGAGATCCCCGTCAGGATGCCGAAGTTCGGGTCGTCGAAGTCCTGCGGGCCGTTGATGGTGTCGTGGTAGCCCATCTTCGGCATCAGCCGCGGTGGCGCCAGCGGGTACAGCAGGAAGCCGACCAGGCCGAGCAGCGTCGTGTAGCACAGGGCGTTGCGGGCCCAGCGGTAGTCGGCCGGGCGGCGCAGGTAGAGCCAGGCGAGCAGGGCGACGGGGATGAGGAAGTGGAAGGCCCCGTAGTAGAAGTTCATCGACGCTTCCAACCAGCCCGTCTTGTGCACGTACTGGTTGATGCGCAGCTCGATGTCCAGGCGCAGGGCCCGTTCGATGGCCAGGATCTGGTGGCCGTGGCTTTCGGCGATCTCACGCCCGTCCGGCGCCAGGGAGCGTATGTAGGAGTAGGCGAAGTAGCCGACGCGTATGAGCAGCAGCTCCAGCATCAGGTGCGGGCGGCTGAACGGGCCCGACGGCTCGGGGCGGTCCCACAGCGGGGAGCCGGTCGAGACGAACGGCAGCGCCACGGCGGCCGTCAGCGCCACCAGCAGCGGCGCGTTCTCGCCCAGCGGAGCCAGCCAGGCGATCTTCGGGACCAGTGCCTCGGCGCTCAGGCTCGCGACCAGCACCACCAGCACCGGCCAGACAAGACGATCGCCGCGACGCCGGCCGAAGCGGCCGACCGCGGCGAGGAGTACCCACAACTGGAGGTGCTGCCAGGCCGCCGGGGTGACGGCCATGACCACGCAGCCGGCTATCGCCGCGGCCAGCAGTGGCTGCCCGTCGCGCGCGTAGTGGGCCGCGCGGCGCAGGCCGAGCACCGCGACGGCCACGGCCAGCGCCACGAACAGGATGATCTCGACGGTGCCGGAGAGCCCGAGGCGCAGCAGCAGACCGTGCAGAGACTGGTTGCCGACGTCGTCGGCGGCGCCGCCCAGCCCGGTGCCGGCGAAGTGCCCGAACCAGTAGTCGGCGGACGCGGCGGGCAGCGCGGCCCACGCCACCAGCGTGCTCAGGCCGAAGGTGCCGACCGCGCCCACGGCCTGCCTGCGGCGGCCCAGCAGCCACAGCAGCGGCGCGAACAGCAGCAGCGTCGGCTGCAGGGCGGCGGCGAAGCCGATCAGCAGGCCGGGCAGCGGCACGTTCGGCACCAGGTCCCGCCACGGCGACCGCCCGCCGTACACAAACGCGGCCACCACCAGCACGATCGGCAGCAGTCCCGGCCCGCCGGTGTCGAACACCGCGCGCACCGGCACCGCGAGCAGCAGCACCGAGGCGACCAGCGGCAGCATCACCGACCTGGTTTGCCGGGAGACCCGCCCGGGCAGGGCATGGACGACAAGAAGGGCCAGCGCGCCCACAAGCGCGAGCAGGCCCAGGGCCCAGGTCGCTCCCAGCATCGGCTCCGGCAGCGTGCCGAACGGTCTCAGCAGGGCCGCCGTCAGCGGTGTGCCGGTGAAGCCGGCGCCGTCGTACACGGTGTCCGGGCTGCCCAGCGGCCCGTTGCGGGCGAGCCAGCCGCCGAGGTCGGTCAGACGCTGGTCGGGCGCCTTCCCGAGCACGTCGACGAGCCGGTACGCCGCGAGTATCAAGGTCAGCGGCCACAGCAGCGCCAGTGCGACGCGAGTGCGCGATTCCCCTCGCACCGCCGCGCTGAGCCGGTTGTCTTCCACAGTCACGTTTCCCCGTGCCCCGTCTAGTAGGTCGCTCGCAGCGCCATCATTCCGGATGTCAGACGCAGGACACCGGGCGGCCACCTGACTGGGTCCAGTATGAGGCGGGAGAGACGGTACGGCACGATGGACGACATGAGCATCGTGAAGATCAACGTGCTGTCCGTTCCCGCGGAGCAGCGTGAGGTGTTGGAGAAGCGGTTCGCGTCCCGCGCGGGCTCCGTCGAGGGGTCGGACGGCTTCGAGTGGTTCGAGCTGCTGCGGCCGCTGGAGGGCACCGACCAGTACCTCGTGTACACGCGCTGGCGGGACGAGGAGTCCTTCCAGGCGTGGATGGAGGGCCCGATGAAGGCCGCCCACCAGGGCGGTCAGGCGGGTCAGGGCGGTGGCGCCGGCCACGGCGGGGAGGGGGAGCGGCCGAAGCCGGCCGCGACCGGCTCGACGCTGTGGTCCTTCGAGGTCGTGCAGCAGGCGTCGCCCAAGTAGGACCGGGGAGTACCGGGTGGTACCGGGTGGTGCCGCTCCCGCGACCGGTCAGGGGCGGGGCGTCTCCTCGTCGCAGCCGCTGAGGTCCGCGCTGATCGTCCGGACGAGTTCGGCGAGGTCCCGTGGCCGGTCGGGTGTCCACCAGTCGCCCAGCAGTTCCGCCATCCTGCGTTCGCGGGCCTCGGCGAGCCGCCGTGCGGTGTCCACGCCGGTGGTGGTCAGGGAGAGGGTCAGCCCCTCCCTGGTCGCCAGCCCGCGCTCCTCCACCTGGCGCGCGCCGGCGACCATCACCGACCAGTCGATGCGGGCGTGCTCGGCGAGCCTGGACGGCTCCAGCGGGCCCTGCCGCCGCATCCGCAGCAGCAGCCAGGCGGAGGCCGGCTGGAGGTCGGTTCCCGCGTCGCGGGCGAGCGCGGCGTACACGTCGTGGCGCCCGGCGCGGGTGCCCAGGACGCTCAGCGCCCGCTCCAGTTCCTCCCGCGACGAGCGCTGCACGGGGTTGACCGCCATCACCTCGCCGGTTTCCGGCGCCTGCACGCTGCCGCGCAGCGGCTCCTCCCGCAGGAACCAGGCCAGGACGAACGCGGCGATCCCGGCGGGCGCCGCCCACAGGAACACGTCCGTGATCGACTCCGCGTAGGCGTGCAGGGTGGCCGCCTGGTCGGCCGGGTCCAGTTCGGCGACCGCGCGCGGGTCGGCCTGCAGCGACTCGGGGCTGACGCCGGGCGGCAGCTCGTGGCCGGCCAGCGCGTCCCGCAGCCGCGGCCCCAGCCCGCCCGCGAAGATCGCGCCGAAGACGGAGACGCCGATGGCCGCGCCGACGGACCGGAAGAACGTGACGCCGGAGGTGGCGACGCCCAGGTCGGCGTAGTCGACGGCGTTCTGCGCGATGAGCACGAGCACCTGCATCACCAGGCCGAGTCCCAGACCGAAGACCAGGAAGTACACGCTGATCTCGAAGTCGGCGCTGCGCTCGTCGAGGTTGTGCAGGAGCAGCAGCCCGACGGTCATCACGGCGGTGCCGAGGATCGGGAAGACCTTCCAGCGGCCGGTGCGGCTGACGATCTGCCCGGAGAGGGTGGAGGTGGTCAGGATGCCGAGCACCATCGGCAGCATGTGCACACCGGACAGCGTCGGTGAGATGCCGTGCACGACCTGTAGGAACGTCGGCAGGTAGGTGAGCGCGCCGAACATCGCGAAGCCGATGACGAACGAGATCACCGAGCAGATCACAAAGCTGCGGATGCGGAACAGCGCCGGCGGCAGCACCGGTTCGGCGGCCCGCCGCTCCACCGCGACGAACAGGGCGAGCAGTACCACGCCGAGCGCCGACAGCGTGTACACCTGCGGGGAGTCCCAGGCCCAGATCGTGCCGCCGAGCGAGGTGACCAGCACCACGCAGGTGGCGACCGACGCGATGAGCACGGTGCCCGCGTAGTCGATGCGGTGCTTCTCGCGGCGCACCGGGATGTGCAGGACGGCGGCGATCACCGCGAGCGCCAGCGCGCCCAGCGGGAGGTTGACGTAGAAGACCCAGCGCCAGCTGAGATGGTCGACGAAGAGCCCGCCCAGCAGCGGCCCGAGCACGCTCGTCACGCCGAACACCGCGCCGAACAGGCCCTGGTAGCGGCCGCGTTCACGCGGCGAGACCAGGTCGCCGACGATCGCCATGGACAGCACCATGAGCCCGCCGCCGCCCAGCCCCTGGAGCGCGCGGAAGGCGATCAGCTCGGTCATGGTCTGCGCGATGCCGCAGAGGGCGGAGCCGACCAGGAAGATGACGATGGCGGTCTGGAACAGCTTCTTGCGGCCGTACTGGTCGCCGAGCTTCCCCCACAGCGGGGTGGCGGCCGTCGCCGCCAGCAGGTACGCGGTGACCACCCAGGACAGGTGGTCCATGCCGCCCAGCTCGCTGACGATGGTGGGCAGGGCGGTGGCGACGATCGTCTGGTCGAGCGCGGCGAGCAGCATGCCCATCAGGAGCGCGCCCATCGCGAGATAGACGGTGCGCGTCCGGTGGCCGGTCTGCCCGCCCGAGGGGGGCGCCTGGGTCATGCCTCCCATGGTCGGTGCTGGGAGTGTGCGCGTCCTGCGGAGCACGCGGCGCGTCGGGGGGAAGCGGCCCGGGGCGGGGCCGACTGGCGCCGGAGGCTGTCTC
>NZ_WMLF01000294.1 GCF_014156695.1 Streptomyces durbertensis
CCCGCCGCGCCGCACCGGCTCCCACCCGCCGCGCCCTGCTCACGGCCGCCGGCGCACTCGGGCTGGGCGCCCTGCTCACCGCCTGCGGCGGCGAGCGGCGCGACGGCGGCACGGGAGACGACGGCCGGTGGTCCTTCACCGACGACCGCGGCCGCGAGGCCAAGACCGCTCGACGCCCCGAACGTGTCGTGGCCTTCACCGGCGCCGCGGCCACCCTCCACGACCTCGGCGTCGACCGCCGGCTGGTCGGCGTCTTCGGCGAGACCAAGCAGGCGAACGGCAAGGCCGACCCCGGTGCCGGCGACCTGGACGTGGACTCCGTCGAGATCGTCGGCAACGCCTGGGGCGAGTTCAACGTCGAGAAGTACGCGGGGCTGCGCCCCGACCTCCTCGTCACCCACATGTTCGACAAGGGCTCCCTGTGGTACGTGCCCGACGAGAGCCGCGAGAAGATCCTGCGCGTCGCACCTAGCGTGGCCATCACCACCGGCCGGGTCCCGATCACCGAGCCGATCGAACGCTACGCGGAACTCGCCGGCGCGCTCGGCGCGGACCTCAAGGCGGAGAAGGTCACCCGCGCCAAGGCCAGGTTCGAGAAGGCGGCGGAGAACCTGCGCCGCACCGCACGCGGCAGCGGAATCCGCGTCATGGCCGCCTCCGGCGCCCCCGACACGTTCTACGTCTCCAGTCCGAAGGTGAACAGCGACCTCATCTACTTCCGGCAGCTCGGCGTGGACCTCGTCCAGCCCGACGACGTCGAGCAGGGCGGCTACTTCGAGAGCCTGAGCTGGGAGAACGCCGACAAGTACCAGGCCGACCTCATCATCCTGGACAACCGCACCACCTCGCTCCAGCCGAAGGACCTGAAGAGCAAGCCCGGTTGGCGCAACCTGCCCGCGGTGCGCGCCGGACAGGTCGTCGAGTGGGACGCGGTTCCGCGCTTCTCCTGGGCCGGCTTCGCACCGGCACTGGAGGCGCTGGCCCGGGCGATCGGCGACGCGAAGAAGGTCGCCTGACCGTGACGACGGACAACACCACGGCAACCGCCGCCGACCCCCCGCCCTTCCGCTTCTTCGACGCGCGGGTGCTGCACGTCCGGCGGCTGAGTCCGAGCCTCACCCGGGTGACCTTCGGCGGTCCCGGGCTGGCCGGCTTCCGCTCGGGCGGACACGACCAGAGCTTCTCCCTCTTCCTCCCACCGCCCGGCCGCACGGTCCCGGACGTGCCGGGCCGGGACGGCGACGGCTGGTTCCACGCCTGGCGTGCCCAGGACCCGGCGGAACGCGCCATCATGCGCAGCTACACGGTCCGCGCGCAACGCACCGGCGCGGGCGGACACCCGGAACTGGACGTCGACTTCGCGCTGCACGGCGACGTGGGCCCGGCCTCCCGCTGGGCGGCGGGCGCCGCCCCCGACGACCGGGTGCTGCTGCTCGGCCCGGCGGTCGAGGACAACAGGAGCGTCGGCTTCCGGCCGCCCCCGGACACCGACTGGGTGCTGCTGGCCGCCGACGAGACGGCGCTGCCGGCCGTCGGCGGCATCCTCGACCGGCTGCCGCCCGGCCTGCCCGCCCTGCTGTGGCTCGAAGTGCCGCACGAGCAGGACCGGCAGGCCCTGCCGCTTCCGCCGCACGCCCACGCGCACTGGTTCACCCACGGCGGCGATCCGGCACGCCGCGGCCGCCTCACGCGGGCGGTGGCCGGCGCCGAACTGCCGACCGGCCCCTGCTACGCCTGGCTGGCCGGAGAGGCCGGCGGCGTCAGGGCGCTGCGCCGCCACCTCGTCCACGAGCGCGGACTGGACCGCCGGCGCGTCACCTTCTCCGGCTACTGGCGGCTCGGCGCAAGCGAGGAACAACTGCGGCAGGAGGCCCTGGACGGGTGACCGGGCCCGTCGGACCCGGATGCCCCCGTCCGTCGGGCCTGGCCGCCGTCGTGAGGGCGCGCCCGACGTCACAGCTCGACGCGGGCCAGCGCCTTCTCCGAGCGCGGCACGCCGCCCGGCGTGCCGGGCGCCGCGTCCGCCGCCGACCACGCCGCCGCACAGAGCGCCCGCAGCGCCTCCACCCGCTCGCCGTCGCCGGACAGCTCAAGCTCCCCGTCGGCCACCCGGGCCGACCAGCCGCCGCACCGCCAACCACCGTCCGACTCCGTCGCCGGCCCGTGCGCCTCCAGCAGACCGCGAAGATCCTCGGCCACATAGGTGGGGCGCCGCCCGGGCGGCGCCGCGAGCAGCTGCGCGCCGTCGGTGACACCCGTCAGCACCAGCAGCGAGTCCACGCCGCCGTTCACCGCGCCCTCGATGTCGGTGTCCAGCCGGTCACCGACCACCAGGGGCCGCTCGGCGCCGGTGCGCAGGATGCTCTCCCGGTGCATCGGCGGCAGCGGCTTGCCCGCCACCCTCGGCTCCGGCGCCTCCCGCATCCACCGGGTGGCGATCCGCACGACCTCCACGGCGGCGCCGTTGCCCGGCGCGATGCCGCGGCCGCTGGGGATCGTCAGATCGGTGTTGGACGCGTACCAGCGGGCGCCGCGGCCGACCGCCAGCGCCGCCTCCGCCAGCCGCCCCCACGGCAGCTCCGGGCCGCCGTAGCCCTGCACCACCACGTCAGGCGCGTCGTCGGCCGACTCCACGACGGCCAGACCGCGCTCGGCCAGCGCCACCCGCAGCCCCTCACCGCCCACACACAGCACGCGGGCCCCGGACCCGGCCTCCTCGGCGATCATGCGTGCCACCGCCTGCGCCGAGGTGACCACCTCGTCGGCCTCCGCGGGCACACCGAGCCGGGTGAGATGGTCGGCGACGGTCCGCGGGGTGCGGGCCGCGTTGTTCGTCACGTACGCCAGCCGCATCCCGGCGACCCGGGCAAGCGCCAGCGACTCCACCGCGTGGCCGACCGCCTCCCCTCCGGCGTACACCACACCGTCCAGGTCCAGCAGCGCGGTGTCGTACGTGGTGTGCAGCGCTCGCGCACAGGATCCGAGCATCGTCGAACGATCCCTCCGGTCGGGTTGTGATCAGGTCCGGCCGCGACGGCCCCGTACGGCATTGTCCGGTACCGGCCGGAACGGTTCCCACCTCGGGGTCCGGGAGACATAGCATTCTCGGATGCATCTGGACGGACTCCGCCTCGCCCCCTTCCGCGGCCTGCGCTACAACAGCACCAAGGTGCGCAGCCTCGCCGCCGTCACCTCCCCGCCGTACGACGTCGTCGTCCGGCCCGACGGCGTGCACCAGCTGGAGACGGCGGACCCGTACAACATCGTCCGGCTCATCCTGCCGCACACCGCCGACCCCGCCGCCCGGCACCGGCTGGCCGCCGACACCCTGCGCCGCTGGGAGGCGGAAGGCGTCCTCGTCCGCGACCCGCTGCCCGCGTTCTACGTGTACGAGCAGCGGCGCGGCGACACACTCCAGCGCGGTCTCATAGGCGCCCTGCGCCTCACACCGCCCGAAGAGGGTGTTGTCCTCCCCCACGAGGACGTCATGCCCCAGGTCGTGGCCGACCGGCTCGGCCTGATGAAGGAGACCCGCGCCAACCTCGAACCCCTCCTGCTGTCCTACCGAGGCGACGACGGCAAGCGCGGCGCCACGGCCGTCACCGAACGCACCGTGCGTCGCGAACCGCTGATCAGCACCGACACCGAGGACGGCTTCCGCCACCGCCTGTGGGCCGTGACCGACCCCGCTGAGCAGGCCGAGATCACCGACGACCTCGCCACCCGCCGCGCTCTCATCGGCGACGGTCACCACCGCTGGGCCACCTACCTGCGGCTCCGCCGGGAGCACCCCGGCGACCCCGCCTGGGAGGACGGCCTCGTCCTCCTCGTCGACAGCAACCACCATCCACTGCAGGTGCACGCCATCCACCGCGTGCTCCCCCGGCTGGCACCCGAGACGGCACTCAGGTCCCTTGAGGACCAGGCCCGTTGCCGGCCCGTCGACGGGCCGCTGGAAGAGGCGCTGCGCCGGCTCGACGACGCCGAGGGCAACACCTTCCTGCTCTACGGCGGCGGCTCCTACCACCTCGTCGACCGGATCAACCCCCGGCTGCTGACCGACGCCGTTCGCGCCGACCGGCCGGCCGCCTGGCGGGAACTCGACGCGACGGTGCTGCACTCCGTGCTGCTCGACCAGGTGTGGCAGGTGCCCGACCAGCCCACGGACATCGGCTACCTCCACTCCGCGCACGCCGCGACCACCCAGGCCGACCGCGCCGGCGGCACCGCCGTCCTCATGCGTCCCGTCAGCGAGGACACCGTGCTGGAACTCGCCAGCCAGGGCGTGATGATGCCCCGCAAGTCCACGTCCTTCGGCCCGAAACCGGCCACCGGACTTGTGCTCCGCACCCTCGACGAGGAGACACCCCGCCCGTGAACCGGTGGGCGGGGTGCGGGACACATGCCCACACCCCGCCCACCGGACTCAGCCGCGTGCGACCGGCGGCCTACCGCTCGCCGCCGCCCTCGGTACCGGACTCCTGATCCGCGTCCTCGACGTCCCGGTCCTCCGTACGGTCCCGGTCGTCGCCGTCGTGCTCCTCGGCCTCCGGGTCGAGGGCGTCCGTGAACTCCACGCCGTCCAACTCGGCCAGCCGGTCCGAAGCGTCCGTCACGCCGCCCTGATCGACCTCGAGGGCCTTCGCGAACCACTCGCGCGCCTCGTCCTCACGCTCGACGGCAAGCAGCGCGTCGGCGTACGCGTAGCGCAGACGGGCGGCCCAGGGCTGGGCGGAGTTCGCGTTCAGCTCGGGGCACTGGAGAGTCACCACGGCGGCCTCCGCCTGACCCATGTCACGCCGAGCGCCCGCGGCCACCAGCCGCATCTCGACCCGGCCCTCCTTGTCGAGCTTCTGCACCTCCGGCTCGCCCGCCATGGCAAGCGCCTTCTCCGGACGCCCGAGACCACGCTCACAGTCAGCCATCATCGGCCACAGGTGCTGTGCGCCCGTCATCCGGCGAGCCGCACGGAACTCGGCAAGCGCCTCCGCGTACTTCTCCACGCCGTAGGCTGCGAAGCCGGCCGCCTCACGCACGGCGGGCACCCGCGACGCGAGCCGCAGCGCGACCTTCGCGTACCCGTACGCACCCTCGGGGTCCTCGTCCAGCCGACGCGCCACCATGACGAGGTTGCGCGCGACATCCTCCGCGAGGGTCTTGGGCAGGGTACGGAGCTCCTGGTGCACGGCGGCGTCCAGTTCCTCGCCGGTGACGTCCTCGTCGATCGGCAGTCGCCGCAGCGGGGGGCGGTCATACCGCCGGTCGTCCCGGTCGAATCCCTCACGCCGAGGGCCGCCACCGCCCCGGTAACCACCCCGGTCACCACGGTCATCCCGGCCACGGCCGTACGGCCGCCGCTCGTCGTCGCGACGGGGACCGCGGGGGCGGTCGTCACGGTCCCGGTTGAACGGCCGCCGCTCGTCATCGCGACGGGGGCCACGGGGGCGGTCGTCACGGTCGAAAGACTGCCGGTCGTCGTCCCGACGGGGACCGCCAGGACGGTCGTCACGATCACGGCCATACGGCCGCCGCTCGTCGTCCCGACGGGGACCGCCAGGACGGTCGTCACGATCACGGCCGTACGGCCGCCGCTCGTCGTCCCGACGGGGGCCACGGGGGCGGTCGTCACGGTCACGGTCGAAAGACTGCCGGTCATCGTCCCGACGGGGACTGCCAGGACGGTCGTCACGATCACGGCCATACGGCCGCCGGTCATCGTCCCGACGCGGACCACGGGGGCGGTCGTCACGATCACGGTCGAACGGCCGCCGCTCGTCATCGCGACGCGGACCACGCGGCCGGTCGTCACGATCACGGCCATACGGCCGCCGCTCGTCGTCCCGACGGGGACCACGGGGGCGGTCGTCACGATCCCGGTCGAAAGACCGCCGGTCATCGTCCCGACGGGGACCACGGGGGCGGTCGTCACGGTCACGGTCGAAAGACCGCCGGCCGTCGTCCCGACGCGGACCGCCAGGACGGTCGTCACGATCACGGCCGTACGGCCGCCGGTCATCGTCCCGACGCGGACCACGCGGACGGTCGTCACGATCCCGGTTGAACGGCCGCCGCTCGTCATCCCGACGGGGACCACGCGGACGGTCGTCACGGTCACGGTTGATTGGACGGCGATCGTCGTCCCGACGCGGACGGTCGTCACGGTCACGGGGGAAGTCACGCCGGTCGCCCTCACGGCGGTCACCCCGGCGCTCGTCGGGACGTCCGCCGGAGCGGAAGCCACCACCGCTGCGGTCGCCTGGCCGACGCTGGCCCGAGCCCTCCGACCTGGCAGGCCTGTACGGCCGGTCCTCAGATGAGTTCGACATCAACGTGACTCCTTGTTCTGGCCGTCCCACAGCCATTCTCACGCGCCACGACGACGAGCGCGATGTTTCTCAAAGCAAGCGGAAAACGAAGAGGGCCGCCAGCCCCAGCGCACTTGCTGGGGCCGACGGCCCTCTCTCAAAGATTGTTCGGCGGCGTCCTACTCTCCCACACGCTCCCGCATGCAGTACCATCGGCGCTGACAGGCTTAGCTTCCGGGTTCGAAATGTAACCGGGCGTTACCCCATCGCTATGACCACCGAAACCCTATCACCGCTCCCTATAAGAGCGGAAACCGACAAGGTCAGCGAACAAGCACACTCTTCAGTTGACTTGTTGTTTCCAAGCACAACCGGTTCTGGCTGTTCATTGCCTCAGAACCAACACAGTGGACGCGAGCACATATGGTCAAGCCCTCGGCCTATTAGTACCGGTCAACTCCAACCCTCACAGGTCTTCCATCTCCGGCCTATCAACCCAGTCGTCTACTGGGAGCCTTACCCCAACAAAGTGGGTGGGAGTCCTCATC
>NZ_WMLF01000295.1 GCF_014156695.1 Streptomyces durbertensis
ACCTGGGAAGTGCCTCCGACGGTGGCAGAAACAAGGACCTCGACAATCCTCATTCTTGCTGGTCAGAGGCACTTCTCGCTTACCTGACCACCCGTCGGACAGACCGCTTCATGAAAGCGCGAGGCTAATGTCGGGGTGCTGCGAGCAGGCAGATCATCCACGGAGATGGGCGCCTCGTCTTGGTTCGCGGTGGGGTCTTCCCATGTCCTTCTGGGTAGCCCGAGCATTTCACCAGGAATCCCGAATCCATCGGCCACGCGTTCGATGACGGCCTGGCCTCGGATCCCACGGACGCCACGGATGATGTCACTCACACGGGAGGTGGTCATCTTTCCTACCGCTGCGGCGATATCCGCGTAGCTGGACCCTGTGCGCCTGTTGACGAGGCGGAAGACTTCCTGGAAGTCCCGTGCAGCACAGGCTCGTCGCATGGCGTCGCTGTGCAACAGCGTGTCGGGGATGGTCAGCGGGTAACCGCTGCGCCTGGTCTCGCGGTCATCCAATGGGGCACACCTGCCGGGGCCGACGTGACGGGTTCCCAAGCTTAGTCCGTAACAGGGTTCCCCAACTGGGCCTGCGGGGTTCCCCGTTCGCTGTTCCGCGAACGGCTTGTGGTCATGAAGCTCATGGATGGCGCATGTCCGCGCCAAGTACGGGCCCCCGCGACCGTGCGACCGGTCCGGGGGCATGGCCACCAACCCCGTGGAGGTTGACGACAGTGTCCAAAGCTACAAGGAGACTCCTCGCACTGCTCCTGCGTCTGCTACTGCCCTCTACCGGCCGTCACCGAACGGCCGAACTCCGCTCAGCTCCCACTCGTGCTCAGCGAGCCCGGCGCCGCACGCTGTGGCTCGCCCTTCACGGCGTGGACGTCGACCTCCGTCCGATTCACGAGATGGAGGTGAGTGCGTAATGGAGTCGATCACCGCTCCCCGGCTGCTTCCTCGGCGCTCCCCAGAGGGCAAGCCCTGCTTTCTCACTTCTTCGGGCGATGGGTACGTGTCGCGACTCGCGGACGAGATGGAAGCCGTGCAACTCGCCATGGGCGAGAACGTACTTGACCACGCACGCACCGTGCTGGAGGACCCCAACGCGTCGGACGCAGAGCTGCGATACACCGGACACCGGCTTGCGGAGTGTCTCAAGGATGCTCTGCGCGTGGCCGAGTCGCGTGGGATGCGCCTCTCCGTCTCGGACGACGAGGGCGTCACTGAGGCATCTCAGTGACAGCAGCGCTGGGACTGGTGCTGGATCGACCATCGGGCTATTGCGGGTACTGCGCTGGCTGGTCTGAGGTCTGGTGCCCAGACTGCGGCGGTTTGCCTGTGCTGCCTCCGGTGGAGGACGCCTCGGCAAACGACTGCCGCACGTGTGCACCCAACGGCAAGGTCCCGTGCCCTGCGTGCGCGGACGGCACCTACGAGAAATGGAGAAGCTGAGACCACCCCCAGGAGGGGCTGAAAATCAGCCCGTCCTGGGGTACCTCCCGGCCGGAGGCTGGGGGAGTTTGAGGACGAGAGGCCCCCAGGCTGCGATACGGGTTCCGGGGCGGTCCCCCGATTTCGGGAAGAGGCGGGGTTGGGAAACAAGAAACCCTGCGGTCCCTGGCCCCGCCCGCCTTCATGGGCGCGGAGCTCGAGGCGTCGCCGGCAAGTTGCTGCTCTGTTCGCCCTGTGCTGGACTCGGAGGCGGGAGGCGTGGGTGGGAGGCGAGCATGGTTGATGCCCGAGCCATTCTGACGCGGGCGCGGCAGGGGTCCGCACCGGCGGGGTGGCGGGTGTTCACGAAGAGGCGGGGGAAGGTGTCCGGGTTTCTGCGTGGCACGTCGGGTGATCCGGACCCGCTGCTGGTCATCACGTCTGACGAGGTCGTCGAGTACAGGGACGAGCGCAGGCCGCTGACGGCCATCAGCTTCTCCGACCTGGACGGGGTGACGCTGAATGCGACAGCGCGCAGTCGTCACTCCGACAGCATGTTCGCGGATCTTGATGTGTGGCTGGATCTCGTTTATCGCGACGGGCGGAAGGAGAAGTGGCGGTCCGGGATTCTTGCGGATGATCTGCGGACGGTTCAGGGGTTCATCGAAGCGTACGCCGTTTACAGGAACAGGAATTTGTAGAGGGGTTGACTGGAAACCTGCGGCGGGCCGTCAGACGTAGCGTTCGAGGATGGAGGATTCGGCGAGGCGGGAGAGGCCCTCGCGGACCGAGCGGGCGCGGGCCTCGCCGACGCCTTCGACGGCCTGGAGGTCGTCGACGCTCGCGGCGAGCAGCTTCTGGAGGCCGCCGAAATGCTCGACCAGCCGCTCGATGACGGTGTTCGGGAGGCGCGGCACCTTCGCGAGCAGGCGGAAGCCGCGCGGGGAGACCGCCGAGTCGAGGGTTTCCGGGGCGCCGCTGTAGCCGAGTGAGCGGGCCACCGTCGGGAGTTCCAGGAGCTCGCTGTGGCTGAGCCGGTCGAGTTCGCCGAGCGCGCCGGGGACGGTGCGGGCCCGCTTGCCGCTGGGCTCGGGCACGTAGTCGCGGGCGACGAGTTCGCGCTCGGGCTCGACGCCGGCGATGAGTTCGTCGAGCTGGAGGGAGAGGAGGCGGCCGTCGGTGCCGAGTTCGACGACGTACTCGGCGATCTCGGTGGCGATGCGCCGGACCATCTCCAGCCGCTGGGAGACGGCGGCGACGTCGCGGACGGTGACCAGGTCCTCGATCTCCAGCGCGGAGAGCGTGCCGGCGACCTCGTCGAGGCGGAGCTTGTACCGCTCCAGCGTGGCGAGGGCCTGGTTGGCGCGGGAGAGGATGGCGGCCGAGTCCTCCAGGACGCGGCGCTGACCCTCCACGTAGAGGGCGATGAGCCGCATCGACTGGCTGACGGAGACGACGGGGAAGCCGGTCTGGATGGACACCCGCTGGGCCGTGCGGTGCCGGGTGCCGGTCTCCTCGGTGGGGATCGAGGCGTCCGGTACGAGCTGCACGCCGGCGCGCACGATCTTGGTGATGTCCTTGTCGAGGATGAGCGCGCCGTCCAGCTTGCACAGCTCGCGCAGCCGGGTCGCGCTGAACTCGACGTCCAGCACGAAGCCGCCGGAGCACAGCGCCTCGACGGTCTTGTCCATGCCGAGGACGATGAGTCCGCCGGTGTTGCCGCGCAGGACCCGCTCCAGGCCGTCCCGCAGGGCGGTGCCCGGGGCGACCGCGCTGAGGGAGGCGCGCAAGAGGCCGTCAGCGGTTCCGGCCCGTTCGTTGGCTGCCACGGCGCTCCTTCGGTCGTGCGGTTCGGGTGCCTGTCGGCGGTGTCTCCTGGACGGGCGTGACCGGGCCAAAGTCTACCGGCGCCGCCGCCCACCAGCCGAGTACTCCCCGCCGGAGCCGCTCCGCGCACGTGTTTCCTCCCGCCGTCCGGCCGGGACGGCGGGAACGACCCGGAACGGCGTGGAGTCGTCACGCACCGGCGCGTCAGGCCTCGGCGCCCTCCTGCGTTCGGGACGCGCCACCGCCGCGGGTGGTTCCCGCGCCGCGCGGGCGGCCGGTCGGGAGGACCCGCAGGGCCTCGCCGACGTCCGCCACCTCCAGGACCCGCATGCCGTCCGGGATGCGGCCGGGGTCGGCGGGGACCAGGGCGTGGGTGAAGCCGAGCCGGGCGGCCTCGGAGAGGCGGCGCTGTACTCCGGTGACCCGCCGCACCTCGCCCGCGAGCCCGACCTCGCCTATCGCGACGAGGTTCTTGGGCAGCGGGATGTCGCCGGCGGCGCTGGCCAGGGCCAGCGCGACGGCGAGGTCGGCGGCCGGTTCGGAGAGCTTCACGCCGCCCACGGTGGCGCTGTAGATGTCCCGTTTGCCCAGCGCGTGGATGCGGCCGCGCTGTTCGAGCACGGCGAGCATCATCGACACCCGGGAGGTCTCCAGGCCGGACGTGGTGCGGCGGGGGGAGGGGATCTGGGAGTCGACGGTGAGCGCCTGCACCTCGGCGACGAGCGGGCGCCGCCCTTCCAGCGTGACCGTCAGACAGGTGCCGGGGACCGGTTCGGAGCGGCGGGTGAGGAAGAGCCCGGACGGGTCGGCCAGCCCGACGATGCCCTCGTCGTGCAGCTCGAAGCAGCCGACCTCGTCGGTGGCGCCGTAGCGGTTCTTCACGCCGCGCACCAGCCGCAGCCGGGCGTGCCGGTCGCCCTCGAAGTGCAGGACGACGTCCACCAGGTGCTCCAGCAGCCGGGGGCCGGCGATGGTGCCGTCCTTGGTGACGTGGCCGACGAGGAGGGTGGCCATGCCGCGTTCCTTGGAGGCCCGGATCAGGGCGCCGGCGACCTCCCTGACCTGGGCGACGCCGCCGGGCGCGCCGTCGATCTCCGGGGAGGCGACCGTCTGCACGGAGTCCATCACCAGCAGGCCCGGCTTGACCTCGTCGAGGTGGCCGAGGACGGCGGACAGGTCCGTCTCGGCGGCGAGGTACAGGTGCTCGCTGAGCGCGCCGATGCGGTCGGCGCGCATCCTGACCTGCCCGGAGGACTCCTCGCCGGTGACGTACAGCGTGCGGTGCTCGGCGGTGGCCGCCTTGGCGGCGACGTCCAGCAGGAGCGTCGACTTGCCGACGCCCGGCTCGCCGGCGAGCAGCACCACGGCGCCCGGCACCAGGCCGCCGCCGAGGACGCGGTCCAGCTCCGGCACGCCGGTGCTCCGGGCCTCGGCCTGCCGGGCGTCCACCTGGGCGATGGGCAGCGCCGGCGCGGACACCCGGCCGGGCGCCGTGGTGCGCACGGCGGGCGCGCCGCCGGTCTCCTCGACCGTGCCCCAGGCGTGGCACTCGGGGCAGCGGCCGAGCCATTTGGCGGTGGTCCAGCCGCACTCGGTGCAGCGGTAGGAGGGGCGGTCCTTGGCGGACGACTTGCGGGAGGCCATGCGGGTCACCGTAGCGCCGGCCACCGACAACCGGCCGGGGCCGGGCGTGCGGGGCGCCGCGGGAGGGGTGGCCACGTCGTCGAACGAGGCGACGGCGTTGTCCCCCTTCGGGTGAGATTGTCACCCGTAAGGGTTAAAGGTTCGGTGGGAGGGGCGGTACGCACCCGCGCGCCCCCTAGCGTCTCGGCGTGATGAGCAGCAGGCGCGAGCACCCCACGAACACCACAAGCGCACCTCCCGCGCGCCGTGGCGCGCGGCGGAACGCCCAGCGGGCCGGCCTGCCCGATCGGGAACCGGCGGGCGCCGCCGTCGCCGAGGCCGTCGCGCCGCCGGCCGGTGTCGCGCTGTCCGGCTCGCCCTCCGGCTCACCGTACGGGTCCCCCTCGGCCCCGCTCTCCGGCTCTCCTTCGGGCCTGTTCGCCGACGCCGCGGAGTCCGGCACGGCGGCCGCCTCCGCCCCGACCGCCCACCCGGCATCCCATCCGGCCGACGATCCGGCCTCGGACGACGCTCATCTCGACGGCCTGTTCACCTACTGCCTCTCGGTGATGTGCGACCACGACGAGGCGGTCACCGCGCTCGGCCAGGCGCTGGCCATCGCCGAACGGCAGCGTGAGCGGGGGCGCGCGCCGGCGCACGCGCTGCAACGCCCCTGGCTGTACGCGCTGGCTCGCTGGTCCTGTCTGCGCCGCCTCAACGCGCTCCGCCAACAGGAGCGGGAGGGCCGACGCGTCCAGCCGGTGAAGGTCGTCGGGCCGCTGGCCACCCAGCGGCGCCGCGAGCTGGCCGCGCTGTCCTGGCCCGAGGCGGCCGGCACGACTCCCGAGCAGCGCGAGGCGCTGGAGCTGGCCGTACGCCACCGGATGCCGGTGGAGGAGGTCGCCGTCGTCCTCGGTCTGGAGATCCCCGCGGCGCGGCTGCTGCTGTCCGGCGCCGCCTGCGAGGTCGAACGCACCCGGGCCGCGCTGTCCGTCGTGGACAGCGGCGGCTGCGCGGCGATCAGCCGGCTCGGCGGGGACACCGGCCTGGTGCTCAGCGCCGCACTGCGCCGGGAACTGGTCCGGCACGTGGACGAGTGCCCGGCCTGCCGGCTGGTCGCCGAGCGGCACATGGCCGGCGAGCCCTGGCCGGGCACGTCACCGGGCCGTTCCCGGCCGCTGCCGGTGCTCGCCGCCTCCCGGCCCGTCGTGCACGCCGCTCTGGTGAGCGCGCTGCGGGCGCGCTCCCAGCCGATGCCGCGGTTCGACCGGCGCGGCTTCCCGCTGGAGGTCAAGGACCGTTCGGCGCGGCTGGAGAAGCTGCGCAGCCGCGCGGTGACCAGCACGGTGGTGGCGGCCGTGGTGGCGGCGCCGGTGCTGGCCCTGTGGGCCGCGTACCGGGGCGCGCCGCTGGTCGGCGAGGGCCGGGACGACGCGTCGGTGTCGGCACACGAGTCGGACGGCCCGGGCGTGGAGCAGTACCCGTACGAGAACGCCGGCAGCGCCGGCCGCGCCCCCGGCGCCGCGAAGGAGCGGGCCAGGCCCGGCGAGCGGCCGGAGGACGGCGCCTCGGTGACCGTCGAGGCGGAAGCCGAGCCCGACCCCGGAGACACGCCGGAGGACCCGGAGCGCTCTCCGGAGGAGAGCCCGCGCGCCCCCGAGGCCAGCCCGTCGGGGCCGTCGCCCGGCCGGCTGACCGTGCAGGCGCAGCCGGCCGACGGCGCCACGCTCATCACCCTCACCAACAGCGGCGGTACGGCGGTGAACTGGTCGGCGTACGCCGAGGGCCGCTGGCTGCGGCTCAGCCAGCGCTCCGGCACCCTGCAGCCCGGCGAGTCGTACACGATCACGGTCCGGGTCAACCGCCGCCGGGAACCGGCGGGCGACTGGGTCGCCCGGGTCCACATCGCGCCCGCCAACGCCGTGATCACGATCGAGGGGCGCGGCAGGACCCCGGACCCGGCCCCCTCGGAGCCGAACGAACC
>NZ_WMLF01000296.1 GCF_014156695.1 Streptomyces durbertensis
GCCACAAGGGGCGGCGGACCGGTCCCGGACCGGGCCGCACCCGCTCGCGGGCCGTCCGTGGGGCGGCCCGCGGGGCCTTAGGATGGGCCGCATGGCGAAGACCGGAACGACGACGCAGGGGCTGCGGGCGGCGATCGAACGCAGCGGCTACTACCCGGCCCTGGTGGCCGAGGCGGTGGAGGCCGCGGTGGGCGGCGAGGCGGTCGTTTCGTACCTGGTGCACCAGGAGACGACCTTCGACGCAAACGAGGTCCGCCGGCACGTCACCGTGCTCGCCCTCACCCCGACCCGGTTTGTCGTGAGCCACACCGACGAGCAGGCCGCCGACGGCACGTCCCCGGTCCCGTACGCCACGACGTCCACGGAGTCGGTGAAGATCTCCCGGATCTCCTCCGTGGTCCTCAGCCGCGTTGTCGCCAACCCCGAGTCCTACACCCCGGGCACGCTGCCCCGGGAGGTCGTGCTCACCATCGGCTGGGGCGCGGTGAGCCGCCTCGACCTCGAACCGGCCAACTGCGGCGACCCGAACTGCGACGCCGACCACGGCTACACCGGCTCCAGCACCGCCGACGACCTCTCGCTGCGGGTCAGCGAGGCCGGCGACGGCCCGGACACCGTCCGTCAGGCGCTCGCCTTCGCCAAGGCGCTCTCGGAGTCCACCATCGCCGCCGACACGGCCGCACCGGCACCTCGCCGATGACGCGGCCCGCCACCGTCGAAGAGACGCTGCCCGACGAACCGCTCGACCCCCGCACCGCGCCCGTACCGCGCTACGGGCAGGCGTCGCTCGCCGACCTGCTGCCGGCCGTCCTCGCCGGCCAGGGCGTGCCCGACGCCACCCCGCCCGGTCTGCGTCTGGAGCCGGCCGACCGGGTCTGCGTCTTCCTCGTCGACGGCATGGGCTGGCAGGCACTGCACGACCACCCGGCCGAGGCGCCGTTCCTCACCTCACTGCTGGCCGGTTCCGCGGGCGGCACCGGCCAGCCGATCACCGCGGGCTTCCCCTCCACCACGGCCACCTCGCTCGCCTCGGTCGGCACCGGCCTGGTCCCCGGCACGCACGGCCTCCCCGGCTACACCGTGCTCGACCCGGACACCGGGAAGCTGATGAACCAGCTGCGCTGGCAGCCCTGGACCGACCCGTACCGCTGGCAGCCCTTCCCGACGGTCTTCCAGCGGGCGCAGCAGGCCGGCATCGAGACCAGCCAGGTCTCCGCGCCGCACTTCGAGCACACACCGCTCACCAAGATCGCCCTGTCCGGCGGCACCTTCCTCGGCCGGCTCTCCGGCGAGGAGCGCATGGACCTGGCCGCCGCCAGGCTCGCCGCCAGCGACCGCGCGCTGGTCTACACGTACTACGCCGACCTGGACGGCAACGGCCACCGCTACGGCGTGGACTCCGCCCACTGGCGGCAGCAGCTGCGTTACGTCGACGGCCTCGCCCAGCGGCTCGCCGAGCAGCTGCCCCCGCGTTCCGCGCTGTACGTGACCGCCGACCACGGCATGGTGGACGTGCCCGACGACCCCGAGTCCAGGTTCGACTTCGACGAGGACTGGGAGCTGCGCGCCGGCGTCGCCGTGCTCGGCGGCGAGGGCCGCGCCCGGCACGTGTACGCGGTACCGGGCGCCACGGCCGACGTGTACGCCGTCTGGCGCGAGGTGCTGGCCGACCAGGCGTGGGTCGCGACCAGGGACGAGGCCGTCGAACTCGGCTGGTTCGGCCCGCCCGGCGCGGTGGCCGACCGGGTCCGGCCGCGCATCGGCGACGTGGTCGTCGCCATGACCGGGAACGCGGCCATCATCGCCAGCCGCAACGAGCCCAACGAGTCCGCGCTGGTGGGCATGCACGGCTCGATGACCCCGGCCGAACAGTTCGTCCCCCTGCTCCAGGTGCGCACCTGAGCCACCGCCCGCCGCGTCCACCGGCGGTTTCCCCACCCTGACCCGTCCACCGCACACCGACCACAGAGGGGCTTACGCGCGCATGCCAGAGCTGGCGTTCTTCAGCGGGACGATGGACTGCGGCAAGAGCACGCTCGCGCTGCAGATCCAGCACAACCGGTCGGCGCGCGGCCTCCAGGGGATGATCTTCACCCGCAACGACCGGGCCGGCGAGGGGATGCTCTCCTCCCGGCTGGGACTGGTCACCGAGGCCGTCGAGACCGACGACGACTTCGACTTCCACGGGCACCTCGTCCGCCACCTCACCGCCGGCGGGCGCACCGACTACGTCATCGCGGACGAGGCCCAGTTCCTCACCCCCGGGCAGGTCGACCAGCTCGCCAGGGTGGTGGACGACCTGGGCATCGACGTCTTCGCCTTCGGTATCACCACCGACTTCCGCACCCGGCTGTTCCCCGGGTCGCAGCGGCTCGTCGAGCTGGCCGACCGGATCGAGGTCCTCCAGGTCGAGGCGCTGTGCTGGTGCGGTGCGCGCGCCACCCACAACGCGCGCACGGTCGGCGGGCAGATGGTCGTCGAGGGCGCGCAGGTGGTCGTCGGGGACGTACGGCGCCCGGCCGACGAGGTCGGCTACGAGGTGTTGTGCCGGCGGCACCACCGGCGGCGGCTGACGGCGGCCGCGGCGCGGGCCGGGGCCCTGTCCCCGGAGGTGCTGCCGGTCGACCCGGCGGAGCAGCCCGTGCCGGCCCCCCGCGGCTGACGCTCCGAGGGGCGTCGACCCCGGGGCCGGTACGGCTCAGCGGTCGCGCAGCGGACGCTCCACGGCGTCCCTCGGGTCCAGCATCTCGATGAGCGCGAACGGCGCGCCGTCCGGGTCGCAGACCCGGGCGTAGGAGCCGTACGGGGACTCGCGGGGCTCGCTGTACACCCGCCCGCCGAGCTTGTCGACCATGCGCAGCGCGGGGGCCAGCTCGCTGACCGCGAAGTACGTCACCCACATCGAGCCGCGGTCGAAGGGCAGCGCGCCGCCCACTCCGCGCACCCCGCACACCGGGCGGCCGGCCAGCATGAACGTGTGGTAGTCCGACTGGGATGCCGTCAGTCGTTCCACCTCGTAGCCGAAGACCGCCCGGTAGAAGGACGTGACCATCATCGCCTCGGGCACGATGATCTCGTTCCACACCGGTGTGCCGGGGCGGCCCGCCGCCGGCTGCTCGGGCAGCGCGGCGGCCTGCCAGAGGCCGAACGAGGCGCCCGCCGAGTCGGCGGCGATCGCCACCCGGTCGCCCTGCCCGCTGTCCATCGGGCCCACGCCGACCGTGCCGCCGCAGTCCCTGATGAGGCCGGACGTCTCGTCCGCGTCGTCGGTCGCCAGATAGGGCAGCCAGGCGGCCGGGAAGGCGTGGTCCTTCCTGATCTCGCCGAGGCCGGCGACGTCCAGCCCGTCGAGGTACGCCCGTACGTGCGGGCCCAGCTCGTCCTCCCCACGGCGGAACCGCCAGCCGAACAGCTCGCCGTAGAACTCCTCACTCGCGCGCAGGTCGCATGCCATCAGGCTCACCCAGCAGGGTGTGCCGGGAACGGGCCGGGCCACTGCCTCGGTCATCGCCGCTGTCTCCTCGTCGTGGCGGTTCTCGCCGCCGTCGATCCCGGGTCGAGTGCGCGCCCGCCGTGCGGGGGCGCCCGCCGTGTGCTCGCAGTACCGATGCTCGCACTCTCCGCATGCGCCTGTCTCCGGCCGCGCCGTAGTTCTTCCCCTCCGGGCCGAGGTAATGCCGGCAACCTTCCGCTTCCACGGAGTTCGGGACCGGTTTTCCACAGGCCCGACCGTCCTGCCCCCACGGCGGGGCCCACTGGGCGACAATGCCCGCATGACAGCCATCATGACCGCGTCCGAACTGTTGAGCGAGCTGGGCGGCGGCGCGCCGCCGACCCTGCTGGACGTCCGCTACGAGATGACGGGCCCGCCCGGCCGGGAGCTGTACGCGGCCGGCCACCTGCCCGGCGCGGTCTTCGTCGACCTGGACGCCGAGCTGGCCGGCCCGCCCGGCCCCGTCGGCCGCCATCCGCTGCCCGAGCCGGCGGTCTTCGGCGCGGCCATGCGGCGTGCGGGGGTCCGGGCCGGCCACCCGGTCGTGGTGTACGACGGGGGGAACGGCTGGGGTGCCGCCCGCGCCTGGTGGCTGCTGCGCTGGGCGGGGCATGAGGACGTACGGGTGCTCGACGGGGGCTTCGCGCGATGGCCCGGCCCGGTCAGCACCGACGCGCCCCGGCCGGAGCCCGGTGACTTCACGCCCGAGCCGGGCGGCATGCGGCTGCTCGACGCCGAGGGCGCCGCCGCACTCGCCCGTCGCGGAGTGCTGCTGGACGCCCGCACGGCGGAGCGGTACCGGGGGGAGACGGAGCCCATCGACCCGGTGGCCGGGCACATCCCCGGCTCGGTCAGCGCCCCGACCGGCGAGAACGCCGACGCGGACGGGCTGCTGCTGCCGGTCGACGAGCTCCAGGGGCGCTTCAAGCGGCTGGGCGCGGTGCCGGAGGCGGAGGTCGGGGTGTACTGCGGCTCCGGGGTCTCGGCGGCGCACCAGGTGTGGGCGCTGGCCGTCGCCGGGATCGACGCCGCGCTGTACGTGGGCTCGTGGTCGGAGTGGGTGGCCGATCCGGCCCGCCCGGTGGCCACCGGCGCCGAGCCGGGCTGATCCCGCGGGGAATCCGCGGGTGAACGCGGGTGAAGGTGTGGGGGTGGGCGGACCCGCCCCCACACCGCTACTCCTGCTTCTTGCGGCGCGTCCCGAAAACGATCTCGTCCCAGCTCGGCACGGCCGCCCGCCGGCCCGGCCGCACGCCGTCGGCCTCCGCCTGGCGGTCGGTGTTGCCGGTGAGCCGGTCCCGGTGGCCCGCCACCGTGCGCGGCATGAGCACGTCCGCGTACGCGGAACCGGCGCTGGCCGCCGGCGCGGGCGGCTCGACGACGGCGTCCTCCTCGCCCTCCTCGCGCTGCTCGTCGGTGGACTCGACGGCCGGTTCCGGTACGACCAGGTCACCCCGGAAGCTCGGCACGGCCTCCAGCAGGCTGGTCAGCGAGTCGCGCTCCTCGCCGGGCTCGGTGCGCACCGGGTCCGACCGGCCGTCGTCACCCGGACGTTCCTTCGGCAGCCGGGCGATGCGCGGCACGAACGGGTAGCTCGGCTCGGGCGTGTCGTCCGTCTCGCCGATCAGTCCGCGCGCCTCGTCGTCCAGCGCCTGCACCAGGCGGCGCGGCGGGTCGTAGGACCAGCTCGCCGAGTGGGTCTCGCTCGCGACGCGGTACACCAACAGCACCTCCCAGGTGCCGTCGTCGCGACGCCAGGAGTCCCACTGGACGGTGTCCTTGTCGGCCCCGCGCATCAGCAGTCTCTCGGAGACGGCGTCGCCGAGCGGCGGCCCGGAGTTCTCGCCGGGGCGGCGGACGGGTGTCTTGCGGGCGCGTTCGGCCATGAAGGCCCGCTCGGCGAGAACCGGCCCCTCGAACCTGCGGACGCGGTCGACGGGGATGCCGGCGAGCTGCGCGACCTCCTCGGCGCTGGCCCCTGCTCGTATCCGCGCCTGGATGTCACGCGGGCGGAGGTGGCTCTCGACCTCGATCTCGATCTGCCCGAGTCGGGCGCGGTCGTTGCGCACGGCGGCGCGCAACCGCTCGTCGATGGGCAGCGTGTACTCGGAATTGTCGGCAGCCTTGAGCACCAGCCGTGTGCCGTCGTTGCTGACCGCCACGACACGCAGTTCGGGCATGGGGACCTCCCGGGTGGTGCCTGCCGACGTCACGTGCGTCGCTGCTCCCGCTAGACGAGTGTGGCCTGCCCGGGTGCAGCCTGCCACAACCTTGCCGACTTGCCCGGCGTGTCGGGCCCGCGCCCCCCGTTGCCGTGATGGCACAGTTACCGGTTCGCCACTCATAGTGATCGAATCGTGCTCGAGTGTCACGCTGTGCCACGCGAAGTCAACAAGGTCGAGGCCAGGTTCGCCACACTACTCCATTAGGGCCTGCTCGCGCGGCGGACGCGCCGCTCAACTTCCCGCGTGGTGGGCGAGTTGGTAGCTCTTGGTCGTTTTGCCCGCACTGGTCGATTGGTGCGGATCGCGGCCGCTGACCGCGGCACGTGCCGACCCGCGGTTCCCCGGGGTGGCGATCTTCACAGAACCGGGCGAAGAGGAACTATCCCCTCCGCCCGACTGTCGTTCCTCTGTGTGTGACCACCCCACGGGTGTGACAGAAGGAGCGCGATCCGAGGCGAGGCATGGACAACAGGCGGACACCCCAGTCGACAACCCCCCAGCGCGGAACCGGCCCCGCCACCCCGGCGGACGCGGCGGGAGAGGCGGCGGACCGTGAGGGTCCGGAGAACAGGCGGAGCATCGACCTCACCTTCACCCAGGTCGCCGCGAGCGCCCTGGCCGCTGTGGTCGCGGCGCTGATCGCGGGCCGGCTCGGCGTCTACGGGACGATCATCGGCGCCGGCGTGGTGAGTGTGGTCGCCACCACCGGCGGCCCGCTGTTCCAGCACCTCTTCCGGCGGACCGGAGAAGGCGTCCGGGACCAGGTCATGACCACCGTCCGGCGCCCGCTCCCGGTCCGGGTCGACAGCACCGCCCTCGCCGAGGAGAGCGCGGCCCCGCGGCGGCGGGCCGTCGTCGAACCCGCCCCCGTCGCCCGCCGTCGCGGCCGTCGCGGTCTGGCGCTCACCGCCGTGCTCGCCTTCGTCCTGGCGCTGGGCGGGCTCACCCTCTACGAACTTGTTTCCGGTACCAACGTCTCCGGCGGTCGCGGCGGCACCACCTCCGTCGGCCAGGTCCTCGAACGCGAACCGCACCGCCCCGCGCCCGAGCAGGACCGGCCCGGCACCTCCGACGAGAAGCAGGGCGCCGACACCCCAGGCGGCGGCGACAGCCCGTCGGACAGCAC
>NZ_WMLF01000297.1 GCF_014156695.1 Streptomyces durbertensis
CCCCTTCTCCGCTGACGTCCTCCGCTCACGAAAGGTCCCGCCGCCATGCGAGGCAGTACCCACACCACCGCCGACAGCCGGCCCCCGACCCGGACCCTCGGCCACTGGATCGACGGCAAGCCCGCCGAGAGCACGTCGGGCCGCCACGGCCAGGTGTTCAACCCGGCAACCGGGGCGGCGGACACGCGTGTCGCGCTCGCCTCCGTCGAGGAGGTGGACAGCGCCGTCGCCGCCGCCAAGGCCGCCCACGCCACCTGGCGGACGTCCTCCCTCGCCGCCCGCACGGCGATCCTCTTCCGCTACCGCGCCCTGCTCGACGCGCACCGCGACGAGATCGCCGCGCTGATCACCGCCGAGCACGGCAAGGTGCACGCGGACGCGCTCGGCGAGGTGGCGCGCGGTCTGGAGATCGTCGAACTCGCCTGCGCGATCCCGGAGAAGCTGAAGGGCGAGCTGTCCACGCAGGTCTCCACCCGGGTCGACGTGGCATCCGTGCGGCAGCCGCTGGGCGTCGTCGCCGGCATCACCCCGTTCAACTTCCCGGCGATGGTGCCGATGTGGATGTTCCCCGTCGCCATCGCCTGCGGGAACACCTTTGTGCTGAAGCCGAGCGAGAAGGACCCGTCGGCCGCGCTGCGGCTGGCCGAACTGGCCTCCGAGGCCGGCCTGCCGAACGGCGTGCTCAACGTCGTGCAGGGCGACAAGGTGGCCGTGGACCGGCTGTTGGAGCACCCGGACGTGGCCGCCGTCTCGTTTGTCGGCTCCACGCCCATCGCCCGGTACGTGCAGCTGAAGGCCGTGGAGCACGGCAAGCGGGTGCAGGCGCTCGGAGGCGCCAAGAACCACATGCTGGTACTGCCCGACGCCGACCTGGACTTCGCCGCCGACCAGGCGGTGAACGCGGCGTACGGGTCGGCCGGGGAGCGCTGCATGGCGGTGTCGGTGGTGGTCGCCGTCGGCGACACCGGTGACGACCTCGTACGGCGCATCGCCGACCGCGCCCGCGCGCTGCGCATCGGTCCCGGCGACGACCCGGCCTCCGAGATGGGCCCGCTCATCACCCGCGAGCACCGGGACAAGGTCGCCTCCTACGTGGCCGGCGCCCGCGCGCAGGGCGCCGAGGTGGTCGTCGACGGCACCGGGTTCCGGCCGCCCGCCGGGCACGAGGACGGCTTCTTCCTCGGCGTCTCGCTGCTGGACCACGTGCCGGTCACCGCCGACGCCTACCGGGACGAGATCTTCGGGCCGGTGCTGTGCGTCGTGCGGGCGGAGACCTACGAGGAGGCGGTCGAGCTGATCAACAGCTCGCGCTGGGGCAACGGGACGGCGATCTTCACCCGGGACGGCGGCGCCGCCCGGCGCTTCCAACTGGAGGTGGAGGCAGGCATGGTGGGCGTCAACGTGCCGATCCCGGTGCCGGTCGGCCACCACTCGTTCGGTGGCTGGAAGGAGTCCCTCTTCGGCGACCTGCACGTCTACGGCAGCGACGGCGTGGCGTTCTACACCCGGGGCAAGGTGATCACCACGCGCTGGCCGGACCCGGCGGACGCCGGCATCAACCTGGGCTTCCCCAGCCACTCGTGAGACACGGCGGGGCGGCCGCCCCGGAAGGCCGGCCGCCCCGCTGTTTGTCAGGACAAATCTTTGACAGGACTTCCTGTCATTACCGCCGATGGCTATGCTCGTCCCGTGACCCCTTCCCCGTCCCCGGGTTCGGCAGACCTCGACTTCACCCTCGACCGCTCCAGCCCCGTGCCGCTGTACTACCAGCTCGCACAGCAGTTGGAGTCGGCCATCGAGCACGGCAGCCTGCCGCCCGGCAGCCTGCTGGGCAACGAGATCGACCTGGCGAACCGCCTCGGCCTGTCCCGGCCGACCGTCCGCCAGGGCATCCAGTCGCTGGTCGACAAGGGGCTGCTGGTGCGGCGGCGCGGGATCGGCACCCAGGTCGTGCACAGCCAGGTCAAGCGGCCGCTGGAGCTGAGCAGCCTCTACGACGACCTGGAGACCGCCGGCCAGAACCCGAGCACCCGCGTCCTGCGCAACGAGATCCAGCCGGCCTCCGCGGAGGTCGCGGCGGCCCTGGGCATCAGCGAGGGCGCCGAGGTCAACGTCGTCGAGCGGCTGCGCCTCACCCACGGCCAGCCGATGGCGCAGCTGCGCAACCACGTGCCGGCCGGCCTGCTGGACCTGGACACCGGGCGGCTGGAGTCGACCGGCCTGTACCGGATGATGCGGTCCGCCGGGGTGACGCTGCACAGCGCGAACCAGTCGATAGGCGCCCGCGAGGCGACCGCCGAGGAGGCGGAGCTGCTGGAGGAGCCGGAGGGCGCCGCGCTGCTCACCATGCGCCGTACCGCCTACGACGACACCGGCCGGGCCGTCGAGTACGGCAGCCACGTCTACCGGGCCTCCCGCTACACCTTCCAGTTCCAGCTGCTCGTCCGCGGCTGACCCCCACCCTCTCCCACGCCGTACGCCCGCCGGGCGTACGGCGTTGTCGTGCGCGGCGGCCGCGTGTCGTGCGCGCCACATCGTTGTGCAACTAGTTGCACAACGCCTCGCGTGTCGTCTACAAACTCAAGGAAGGCCCCGACCGCCCCGCCAGACGACGAGCGACGAGAGACGAGAGCGCCATGACCCCGGTGAGCCCGTACCCGCACCTGCTGAGCCCCCTCGACCTCGGCCACGTCACCCTGCCCAACCGGGTGCTGATGGGCTCGATGCACGTCGGCCTGGAGGAGGCCGAGAACGGCTTCGCGCGGATGGCCGCCTTCTACGCCGAGCGGGCGCGCGGCGGCGTCGGCCTCATCGTCACCGGCGGCATCTCCCCCAACGAGGCCGGCCGCCCGTACGAGGGCGGCGCCAAGCTCACCACCGCCGAGGAGGCCGCGCAGCACCGCGTCATCACCGACGCCGTGCACCGCGAGGGCGGCCGCATCGCCATGCAGATCCTGCACTTCGGCCGCTACGCCTACCACGACAAGCTGGTCGCCCCCAGCGCGCTCAAGGCGCCCATCAGCTGGTTCGAGCCGCACGCGATGACCGACGACGAGGTCGAGCAGACCGTCGAGGACTTCGCGCGCGCCGCCGAGCTCGCCAAGGAGGCCGGTTACGACGGCGTCGAGATCATGGGCTCCGAGGGCTACCTCATCAACGAGTTCATCGCCTCCGCCACCAACCACCGCACCGACCGCTGGGGCGGCGACTACGAGAACCGGATGCGCTTCCCGCTGGAGATCGTGCGCCGGGTGCGGGAGCGGGTCGGCCCCGACTTCATCCTGATCTACCGGCTCTCCATGCTCGACCTCGTCCCCGGCGGCTCGACGCTGGAGGAGGTCGTCGAGCTCGCCAAGCGCGTCGAGGAAGCCGGCGCGTCGATCATCAACACCGGCATCGGCTGGCACGAGGCCCGCATCCCCACCATCGTCACCTCCGTGCCGCGCGCCGCCTGGGCCTGGGTCACCAAGCGCCTCATGGGCACCGTGAACATCCCGCTGGTCACCACCAACCGCATCAACACCCCGGAGAAGGGCGAGGAGTTGCTCGCCGATGGCTACGCGGACATGGTCTCCGTCGCCCGGCCCATGCTCGCCGACCCGGACTTCGTCGCCAAGGCCGCCGAGGGCCGCCCCGAGGCCATCAACACCTGCATCGGCTGCAACCAGGCCTGCCTCGACCACACCTTCGAGCTGAAGATCACCTCCTGCCTGGTGAACCCGCGCGCCTGCCACGAGACCGAGCTGGTGCTCTCCCCCACCCGCCGCGCCAAGCGGCTGGCGGTCGTCGGCGCCGGCCCGGCCGGGCTGTCCTTCGCCGTCTCCGCCGCCGAACGCGGCCACCGCGTCACCCTCTTCGACGCCGCCGACAGCATCGGCGGACAGCTCAACCTCGCCCGACGGGTGCCCGGCAAGGAGGAGTTCAACGAGACGCTGCGCTACTTCCGCCACCGGCTCGACGCACTGGGCGTCGAGCAGCGCCTCGGCACACCGGTCACCGCCGCCGACTTCGCCGACGGCGGCCCGCACGCCGGCTACGACGAGATCGTCGTCGCCACCGGCGTCACCCCGCGCGTCCCCGACATCCCCGGCGTCGACCACCCCAGTGTCGTCAGCTACCTCGACGTGCTGCGCGAGGAGGCGAAGGTCGGCGACCGCGTCGCGGTCATCGGCGCCGGTGGCATCGGCTTCGACGTCGCCGAGTACCTCACCGACGACGGCGAGGCCGCCAGCCAGGACCCGGACGCCTTCTTCCGCCAGTGGGGCGTGGACCCCGAGTACCGCACCGCCGGCGGCCTGCGCGAACCGGTCCGCCCCGCGCCGCGCCGCACGGTCCACCTGCTCCAGCGCAAGACCAGCAAGGTCGGCGCCGGCCTCGGCAAGACCACCGGCTGGATCCACCGCGCCGAACTCCGCCACCGCGGCGTCACCATGGTCGCCGGCGCCACCTACGACCGCATCGACGACGAGGGACTGCACGTCACCGTCGACGGCGAGAGCCGCGTCCTGCCCGTCGACACCGTCGTGCTGTGCACCGGGCAGGAACCCCGCCGCGACCTGCACGCCGAACTCGCCGCCGCCGGCCACACCGTCCACCTCATCGGCGGCGCCGACGTCGCCGCCGAGCTCGACGCCAAGCGCGCCATCGACCAGGGCACCCGCCTCGCCGCCACCGTCTGACCGGGCACGGGAACGGAACGCCTCCCTAGGATGCGGGCATGTCACTGCCGCACGCGATCCTGACCGCGCTGCTGGAGAAGCCGTCGTCCGGACTGGAACTCACCCGCCGGTTCGACAAGTCGATCGGCTTCTTCTGGTCGGCGACGCACCAGCAGATCTACCGGGAGCTGGGCAGGCTGGAACGCGCCGGCCACATCCGGGCCCTCCCGTCCGCCGCGCCCACGCGCGGCGGACGCAAGGCGTACGAGGTGCTGCCCGCCGGGCGGGCCGAGCTGGCCGCCTGGACCGCCGCCCGCGACGAGCCCCGCCCGCTGCGGGACGCCCTGCCGGTGCGGCTGCGGGCGGCGGCCGTCGTCGGCACCGAGGGGCTGGCCGAAGAACTGACCCGCCACCTGGAGCTGCACCGGCGGCGGCTCGCCGACTACCGGGCCATCGCCGCACGCGACTTC
Source organism: Streptomyces durbertensis (assembly GCF_014156695.1). Lineage (GTDB taxonomy): Bacteria > Actinomycetota > Actinomycetes > Streptomycetales > Streptomycetaceae > Streptomyces > Streptomyces durbertensis. Next base: position 5,129 of record NZ_WMLF01000297.1, read on the forward strand.
CCCGAGGGCCCCGACGTCCCCGGCGACGCCCGTACCCGGCTGCACCACGTCGTGCTCGACGGCGGTGTGCGCATGGAGACGTTCTGGATCGAATGGCTCAGCGAGGCACTGGAGGCCGTACGCCTCATCGAGGCGGGCGACCAGGACTCACCGGCCGACCCCGGCCCGGTGTGACCAGCGTCACCCACCGCTCACCGCCGCCGCCATACAACCGTCACCGTCCGTGGATCGTCTGAATCTGCAACTCCGGTCCGTTTTTCGACACTTGGTGGAGCACCATGCGAACATCAGCGCATGGGGGAGGCGATCCACGGACGCGGCCTGGACACCGCGGAGATCGACGCGGCACCGGCACGACGTGCCGACTGCGTCGTACGAGCGGCGCAGGCCGGCGACGAGGACGCGTTCCGCGTCCTCTACCGGCGCCTGACGCCCGACCTCGTCCGGTACGCCCGCATCCTCGTCCCCGACGGCGACCGCCCGGCAGCCGAACGACTGGTCGCCACCACCTGGGCGGCGCTGGCCGCGGACCTCGTCCGCTTCGGCGGCGACGAGGAGGCCTTCCGCCGGTACGCGCTCGCCGCGTTACGGAACCGGGCGCACACCCCACGGCGTCGCAGACACCGTCGGCCGGCCGAGGTCAGCCCGCCGACCGGCACCGCGCGCGTACCGCCGGCGACATCCTCGCCGACCGTACGCGCACCCGACGAAGGCGCCGCCGGCTCCCGACCGAGCCCCCGTCGGATCTTCGCCGCGCTCGCGGCGCTGCCCCGAGCACAGGCGGAGGCGATCCTGCTGCGGCTTGTCCTCGACCTCGACGCCAGGGGCGCCGCACAGGTCCTGGGCAGACGGCCGGGCGCGGTCTCCGCCGCGCTCACCCGTGGCCTCAGACGCCTGGCGCGGCAGTACGACGGAGGTGAGCGGATCGATGCGCAGGGAGATTGACGAGGCGACGCTGCGCCGGCTCATGGAAGGTGTCGGCGAGGACCTCACCGCGAAGGAACTGATCCCGCTCGCCGAGCTGCTGAGCGCCGCCGCGACCGCCGACCGGCCGACGGCGGCCAGGACGCAGGACGGCCCGGACCGCGTACCCGGGCAGCCCGGAGGGCCCGGGCAGCCCGGAGCTCCTGGCGAGGAAGCGGCCGTGGCGGCGTTCCGGGCCGCCCGCAACCAGGCGGCGGCCGACCGGCGCGCCCGCCCCGGACGGCTGCGGACGGTCCGCTGGCGCGGGCGCGGCGCCGCGCTCGGCCTCGCCCTGGCCACCCTGCTCGGCGCGGGCGCGGCGTTCGCCGCGACCGGCGCGCTGCCCGTGCCCGGCGAACAGCGGCCGCGCACGGCCAACGGCCCCCGCACCGAAGTACCGCCGCCCCCGCTCCCCGGCACAAGTCCCGGCGAACGCGCGCCCTTCGGCTCCTCCGGCGTGCCGAGCGGGCAGCCGTCGCCCCGGGTCGACCGCGGTCGCGGCCCCTACGACCCGTCCGGTCCGGCCGCGAAGGCGGAGGCCCGCCTCGACGCGCTGTGCCGCGCCTACGGCGGACTGCCCGCACACCGCCGCGCGTCCGCGCTCCGCGCGCCGTCCTTCCGCCCACTCGTCGAGTCCGCGGAGGGCCGGGAGAAGGTCGCCGACCACTGCGCGGCCCGCATGCGCGACGCCCGCCGAGCCGACCCCTTCGACTCCTGGGAG
>NZ_WMLF01000298.1 GCF_014156695.1 Streptomyces durbertensis
ACCGGAGCCGTGGAACCCGGCGCTCACCCGACGCGACAGCCGGGCCATCAGCCTGCCCACCACCGGCCCGAACAACCGAAACGGCCCGCCGAAGAAACCGACGGACCGTCACGAAAGATCGAGGTTAAGAACTCTAAGTTATCGGCCGAATTGCTGTTGCTGGCCAAATGAGGGGAAAAGGGGCTCCTGTCATCGAACGGTGACAGGAGCCCCTTTTCCCCGATTACCGCACCGATACGCTCGTGCGGCTTAGATTCTAGTACATTCAGGAATACTGAAGGCCCCAGGTGTTGCTGTTAGCCTTGACCGGCGTTACGCCCGGCTTCTTGTAGATGGTTTCGGTCTGGCATGCTCCGCCCTTACCAGCCTTCACCCGATACTTGTGGGCTGTGAAGCTCTTGGCTTCGTGGAACATCATCAGTCGGGCCTTCGTCTTGCCCTTCTTCTTTTTGACTGTCGCGGAGTAGCTCCAGGTGTCGGACTTCGACCAACTCTTGCTCAACGAGACACCGAAAGAGGTACTGGCCTTGGCGATGATCGCGCCAGCCTCAGCGCCCTTGGTCGCGGAGCCGGTGGCGGTCCAAGTGCCGGTCTTGTCCTTCCTGTAGGTGATCTTTACGCCCGGCTTGGCCCAGTCGCTGTGAATGTTGGTAGGCACCCACACGGTCTTCTTGTCGATGATGGCGATCTTGGTGCCAGTGTCATCGCAACGTAGGGCACCCGTCGCCTGCGCCGAACTTGTACCAGCGATCGTCACGCCGCCGAGAACGGCGCCAGCAAGTGCGACGCTGACTGCGCGCTTCATGTCTCTTCTCCCTCGTTCTAATCGCGTCGATGCGGAAGACTTTCTACATATCGGGTCTGACCTTCACTGAGTGCCTGTGCCGGTCGGCCCGATTGAGGTCTTGCCTCACCGGTTTGATTGGTCGTCACAGACTCTGCCGCACCTGAGTGAAGGAGAGAAGTGATTTGAGGAAGAATTGAGCTAGTTCGCTCCTGTGCAGGTGGAAGCAGTCTGGCGGCCGGGATAAAATGGATGTCAGAATTCCGTTTCTGTGTCCTACGACGTCGGGCAAGGTCTCCTCTTCTCCCCGCCGCGCGGACGTTGTGACTGTTCAGTTGATTTTCGGTCATTTTCGGGAAGGTCCGTATTGGGCGCTTCTGGTTCTGCGCCTGAGGGGTGACTGCGTTAACCCGTGAGCTCTTTCCAACCTCGGCTGGGCTGGCCAGATGGAGGCACGGGACGGCTTGGGCGAGGCTGGTAATGCGGTGGTCGAGTCTCGCGCCGTGAGGGGAAGTCGCCAGGTCTTGAGGGTGGCTACGGCCTGCTTGACCAGGGCTCGGACCTTCAGGTGAGAGCGGTTGACGGCCTTCTGGGCTTCGGAAAGCTTCTCTGAGCAGCCCCAGCACGGGATACGGACCGTGCCGCCGGCATCTCGGTGCCCCGTGTCCGTCCGGCGCTTGACGTCCGCATCCGCGAGAGCGTGGATGATGCCGTGCTCACGGGCGGCCCGGACATCATGGACAGCGCCGGGCAGTGCTGGGGAGGCTCGGAGCAGCCAGCGGAAGGGGTCGGCCAGGATCTGCACGTTCATCCCGGGATTCCTGTGCTTCCCGAGTAGATGGGCCGGTCCGCGGCGACGCGGTCGATCGGCAGGAGCCTGCTGTCCAGTAGCACGAACGCCTTCGTTGATGCCGTGCGGGTCGCCTCCGCGAGGGTCGGGGCGGGATCGGCCAGGACCTCGACGGCCTCGGTGATGTATCGGTACGCGGTGGTGGTGCCGATACCGAACCCGGCAGCGAGCTGGGCATACGGATGACCGTTGCGCAGAGGGGCGAGAGCGAGCAGGGCAGGCCACCAGCTGAGTGACGGTGGCGAGACGGGCGGTGAGGAAGCGAAGATGCGGGCTGGACGGGTCCAGCCCGGACAAGTACACAAGCATGCGAGGAACGGCTGATCTTCGCCGTGAACCCGTCTACCAGGAGCTTCACTCATCCGTACACCTACCGCTCATCCACAGTGGCAGGTTGGAGAGGCTCAGTCTCACTGTTGTGCGGACTCTCACGAAGCGTTGGGTGTGCGGGGGTTTAGGCTCGGAGCGAGGTGCTCGCGGCGGTCGTAGTCGCCCGTCGGGCTGCAGTAAGGTTGAACGCTTCGTCTTCGCCCGGGTGGGGGCCTGTGTTCTGGCCACTGGTCAGGCGCCGAACGCTTCCCCTCGGGTCGTCACACCTCTACAGTCACTGCTGCTGATGCGTCGGCTGCTCGCAAGCCGCGAGCCGATCGGGCCTAGCTCCTAGCTTGTGGATCTTCGAGGGTCAAGCTGTCTTCTGTCGGTTGGCGTCCGCTCATCGGACGCCCGGTGCCGCAAGAAGCGTTAACAGTCCGTTTCGCGTCCGTCTGTAACGGATTGTTTTGTCCGGATTTCGGACCCTCGGCGGCTCGTATGTGACCAAACCGAGATCCCTCACGTGTGGTTTACGGGCCCGCTGTGCCCAATAGTTGGGTCCATCGAGCTCGGGTCCGGGTCATGTGCTGTTGGGGGCGCTGATTCGTGACAGCGGGGGCGTTGTCCGGCATGACCATGCCGGGTGTCGGCATGACCATGCCGATGGAAGCAGCGTGTTCCCGTCCCGTAATGACAGTGGACTCCTGAGGAGGCAAACCCATGCGCGGTGCCAAGAGCGCCAAGTGGGTCGCGAGTGCGATAGTCGTGGCCCTGGCGGCGACTGCATGCGGTGGCAACGACAGCGGCAATGACAACGGCAAGGGCGAGGTTGACCCGAACGGTGTGTTCCGGCTCACCAACTCGGAGCCGCAGGGCAACCTCCAGCCCGCCAACTCCCGCGACACGGCCAGCGGCCAGGTCATCAAGGGTCTGTTCTCCCAGCTTGTCGACTACACGAAGGACGGCTCCGCGGAGATCGTCTACGTCAACGCCGAGTCGGTGGAGACCGAGGACAACAAGACCTGGACCGTCAAGCTCAAGAAGGGCTGGAAGTTCCACGACGGCGAAGAGGTCACCTCGAAGTCGTACGTCGACGCCTGGAACTGGGCGGCGAACACCGAGAACAACCAGAAGAACAGCTACTGGTTCGCCGACATCAAGGGCTACAAGGACGTCCACCCGGACAAGGGCAAGCCGAAGGCCAAGGAGATGTCCGGCCTGAAGATCGTGGACGACCACACGTTCACCATCGAGCTGAACGAGCCGGTCACCTACTTCAACTACAAGCTGGCCTACAGCGCGTGGTCCCCGCTGCCGAGCAAGTTCTACGACGACCCCGAGGCGTACGGCGACAAGCCGGTGGGTAACGGCCCGTACAAGTTCGTCAGCTGGGAGCGCAAGAAGAAGATCACGCTCGAGCGCTTCGACGACTACAAGGGGCCGGACAAGGCTGAGAACGGCGGCGTCGAACTGGTCGTCTACAACACCCTGGAGAACCAGTACCAGGCGGTCTACTCGGAGAAGGCCGACGTTGTCACGATGGTTCCGCCGCGTGACCTGCCCAAGTACCGTCAGGACTTCGGCGACCGCGCCATCGACGCTCCGATGTCCGGTGTCCAGCAGATCGTCCCGGTCTTCTACAACAAGCAGTGGAAGCTGGGCGACAAGAAGAACGCCGAGCTCCGCAAGGGCCTGTCCATGGCGATCGACCGCAAGACGATCACCGACAAGGTGCTGCACGGCAGCCGCGTGCCGGCCACCGGCTTTGTCGGCCCGAACGTCCTGGGCTTCCAGGAGGGCGTGCTCGGTGAGGTCGCCGAGTACAACCCGGAGAAGGCCAAGAAGACGATCGAGGACGCCGGTGGGGTCCCCGGCAACAAGATCCACATCCAGTACAATGCTGACGGCGGTCACAAGGAGTGGGTCGAGGCGGTCTGCAACAACATCCGCCAGAACACCGGCGTCGAGTGCATCCCGGACGCGAAGGTCGACTTCCAGACCGACCTCAACACCCGTGATGCCGACAAGGTCAAGTCCATGTACCGCGGTGCCTGGGTGCTGGACTACCCGGTCAACGTGAACTTCATGCGCGAGCTGTACGAGACCGGCGCCGACTCCAACACCGGTCGCTTCTCCAGCAAGAAGGTCGACGAGCTCTTCAAGAAGGGCGACTCGGCCAAGGACCTGGACGGCACCGTCAAGGCCTACCAGGAGGCGGAGAAGCAGCTCGTCGAGGAGATGCCCGCCATCCCGCTCTGGTACTACGCGACCAACGCCGCGCACAGCAAGAAGGTGAAGAACGTCGAGTTCGACCTCGCCAACTTCCTGCTGATGCACAAGGTCAAGGTCATGAACTAGTCGCCGGGTAGTTCCCGAGCACCACAGGCCGCACTGACGGCAGTGGTGTAGGAGCCGGGGGTGGTCCCACTCAAGAAGTGGGGCGACCCCCGGCTTACCAGAATGTGGACATGGAGGAAATAATGGGGCGTTACGTCGCTCGGCGACTGCTCCAGATGATCCCGGTTTTCATCGGGGTCACGCTGCTGGTCTTCCTCATGATGTACGCGCTTCCCGGCGACCCCGTGCGCGCACTCTACGGAGACCAGGCCATTGACCAGGCGCAGATCGCGGCGATCAAAGCGGACCTGGGGCTCGATCTGCCCTTGTGGCAGCAGTACCTGAACTATCTCTTCGGTCTGCCAAGAGGTGATTTCGGGACGCAGATCGCGACCGGCCTGCCGGTGGGCGAGGTCATCGCGCGTGCGCTGCCGATCACGGCCAGACTCGCCCTGCTTGCCTTTCTCATCACCGTGGTGATCGGTGTTGCGATGGGCATGATCGCAGGCCTGAAGGCCGGCCGTTGGCCCGACACGATCGTGCTGTTCGTCACTCTTCTCTTCATCTCGGTGCCGGTCTTCGTGCTCGGCTACATCTACCAGTACGTGTTCTCCAACACGCTGGGCTGGACGTCGCCGCTGGTCAACGACTCTGAGGATCTCGGTGAGTTGTTGATGCCAGCCTTTGTCCTGGCGTCGCTGTCGTTGGCGTACGTCGCCAGACTCACCCGTAGTTCGATCGCCGAGAACCGGCGTGCCGACTACATGCGGACCGCCATCGCCAAGGGCCTGCCCCAGCGTCGAGTGCTCAGCGTGCACCTGCTGCGCAACTCCATGATCCCGGTGGTCACCTTCCTCGGTGTCGACATCGGAACCCTGATGGCCGGCGCGGTCGTGACCGAGGGCATCTTCAACATCAACGGCATCGGCAGCGAGCTGTTCACCGCGCTCTTCCGTCGTGAGGGCTCGACTGTGGTGGGTCTGGTGACACTGATCGTGATCATCTATCTCGCCGTCAGCCTGCTCGTCGACCTGCTGTACGCGGTGCTTGACCCGAGGATTCGCTATGCCTGACCTGACCAAGACCGAAGAGACCGAGCCGGTCAAGGCTCCAGTCGCCGAGGGCGCTCCGGTTCCCCCGGCGGACCCGGCGGTCGGCAAGCCCCGCAGCCTCTGGTCGGACGCCTGGTCCGACCTGCGGCGCAGCCCCATGTTCATCATCTCCTCTGCGATGATCCTGCTGCTGCTGGTCATCGCCGCGTTCCCGGGCTGGTTCACCAGCCTGAGCCCGCGCGACAGCGACATGGCGCTCTACCTCCAGAAGCCGCAGCTCGGCGCGTTCTTCTCGCCCGAGTGGCTGGGCTACGACGGCCAGGGCTACAGCGTCTACACGCGGCTGATCCACGGCGCCCGCAACTCGATCCTGATCGGCGTCTCGGTGACCGTGCTGGTCACCTTCGTCGGCGGTCTGCTCGGCATGCTCGCCGGCTACTTCGGCGGCTGGGTGGACAGCATCATCTCCCGCATCACCGATGTCTTCCTCGGCCTGCCGTTCCTGCTCGGCGCCATGGTCATCCTGGTCTCCTTCGAGACCCGGGCCGTGTACGTGATCGTGCTCGCGCTGGCCGTGCTCGGCTGGACCCTGGTCGCCAGGGTCATGCGCGGATCGGTGATCACGGTCAAGCAGGCCGACTACGTGATGGCCGCCAAGGCGCTGGGCGCCAGCACCACCCGGATCCTCTTCCGGCACGTGCTGCCCAACGCGGTGACGCCCGTCATCGTCGTCGCGACCATCGCGCTCGGCGGTTACATCTCGGCCGAGGCGACGCTGTCCTTCCTCGGTATCGGTCTGGCGCCGCCGGCCGTCTCCTGGGGTGTGGACATCAACACCGCCAAGGACCTGCTGCGCAACGCGCCGCACGTGCTGCTGTGGCCGGGCCTCATGCTGAGCTTCACGATCCTGGCGTTCATCATGTTCGGCGAAGCCGTGCGCAACGCCCTCGACCCCAAGCTGCGCTGAGGGAGGCGTACGTGACCACCACACAGAAGACCGCGGACCTTCCCGCGGCGAAGAGCGCCGAATCCTCCGGAACGCCACTGCTCCAGGTCAAGGACCTGCACGTGGAGTTCCACACCCGGGACGGCGTGGTCAAGGCGATCAACGGTGTCAACTACACCGTCGACTCCGGTGAGACGCTGGCCGTGCTGGGCGAGTCGGGTTCCGGCAAGTCCGTCACCGCGCAGGCGATCATGGGCATCCTGGACATGCCGCCCGGGCGCATCCCGAGCGGTGAGATCCTCTACCGGGGCCAGGACATGCTGACGATGTCCGGCGAGGAGCGCCGGAAGATCCGGGGTCGCAAGATCGCGATGATCTTCCAGGACGCGCTGTCGTCGCTGAACCCGGTGCTGAGCGTCGGGTACCAGCTCGGTGAGATGTTCCGGGTCCACCAGGGTCTGTCCAGGAAGGACGCCAAGGCCAAGGCCATCGA
>NZ_WMLF01000299.1 GCF_014156695.1 Streptomyces durbertensis
CCGGTCGTCGGTCGCCGGACCGCGCCCGTAGACTGGTGGACTGGCCCGCACCCGCCGGCCGCCCCGCCCAGTCCTCATCGCTTACGGGAAGTCGCCACGTGTCGCTCACGATCGGAATCGTCGGCCTGCCCAACGTCGGCAAGTCGACCCTGTTCAACGCCCTGACCAAGAACGACGTCCTGGCGGCCAACTACCCGTTCGCCACCATCGAGCCGAACGTCGGCGTGGTCGGCGTCCCCGACCCCCGCCTCGCCAAGCTCGCCGAGATCTTCGGCTCCGAGCGCGTGCTGCCCGCCACCGTCGACTTCGTCGACATCGCGGGCATCGTGCGGGGCGCCAGCGAGGGCGAGGGCCTGGGCAACAAGTTCCTGGCGAACATCCGCGAGTCCGACGCGATCTGCCAGGTCATCCGCGCCTTCGAGGACGAGAACGTCGTACACGTCGACGGCCGCGTCTCCCCGAAGGACGACATCGAGACGATCAACACCGAGCTGATCCTCGCCGACCTCCAGACCATCGAGAAGGTCCTGCCCCGGCTGGAGAAGGAAGCCCGGATCAAGAAGGACAAGCAGGCCCAGGTCAAGGCCGTGCAGGAGGCGCAGGCCATCCTGGAGGACGGCCGCACCCTCTTCTCCGCCGGCATCGCCCAGGGCACCGAGCGCGCCGAGCCCCTGCACGAGCTGCACCTCCTCACCACCAAGCCGTTCCTCTACGTCTTCAACGTCGACGAGGACGAGCTGACCGACGAGGCGTTCAAGGACGAGCAGCGCGCGCTGGTCGCCCCCGCCGAGGCCATCTTCCTCAACGCCAAGCTGGAGGCCGACCTGGCCGAGCTGGACGAGGACGAGGCGCTGGAGCTGCTCCAGTCCGTCGGCCAGGACGAGCCCGGTCTCGCCACCCTCGCCCGCGTCGGCTTCAACACCCTCGGCCTCCAGACGTACCTCACCGCGGGCCCCAAGGAGTCCCGCGCCTGGACGATCCCGAAGGGCGCCACCGCCCCGGAGGCCGCCGGCGTCATCCACACCGACTTCCAGCGCGGCTTCATCAAGGCCGAGGTCATCTCCTTCGACGACCTCGTCGAGGCCGGCTCCGTCGCCGAGGTCCGCGCCAAGGGCAAGGCCCGCATGGAGGGCAAGGACTACGTCATGCAGGACGGCGACGTGGTCGAGTTTCGCTTCAACGTATAGCGAGCGACTTACCACCACATCGCTGTTCTGGCAAACATGCAGTTCAGGAGGGGTTCGACTCTTTGGAGTCGGACCCCTTGGTTTCCCGTGCTGGGATGGTGCCGGGGTAGTTGACCCCCGTCACCTCTCATCACTCCTGCTCATCCCTACCGTGCTGGGCTTGTGCTGGGATGGAGAACTGATCGTGGTGCCTGGCTACGGCGGCGTGGAAGGCGGCGAGTGCTTTGAGGCTGTGGTCGTACTCGGCGCCGTCCATGTGTGCGGTTCGAAAAGCCACTGCCTCGAGCCTGACCTGCGTGGGGTGGATCTCCGTCGTGCTGCATGCAGCCCCTTACCCACGTATTTGCAGCCCGCCGAAGTGGGCGTGAGGGATACGATGTCACGCGGTCGCCGGCGTGATCGCGCTATGGCGGGGCGGCGAAGTTAGCGAGGGGCGATGGAGAAGGACCGGTGGACGACCGTCACCGAGTCTGAATACGGGCACGAGAAGCGGGGCCTGGAGTCGATCCGCAAGCAGCTCCCCGGCGGCAAGCCGTGGCGAGCCTGGTCGAACTTCACCTTCACTGCCAATTCGGGCCATCCTCGCGAATGTGACCTCCTCGTTGTCGCTCCCGGCGGTGTATGGCTGGTCGAGCTCAAGGACTGGGTCGGACGCCTCTCGGCTCCGTACGGCACCTGGGTGCAGACGAAGGGGAACGGCGAAGAGGTCGACCACGGCAACCCGCTGCACCTGCTGAACAAGAAGGCTGCTCAGCTGTCGGGGCTGCTGGAGCGGGCGGCCGGGCCCAAGGCCCCCAAGGTGTGGATCCGGGAAGTCGTCTGCTTCACCAATCCCAAGCTGCGCGTGGAGCTGCCGCAGCACGAGCGGCAGAACGTGTTCACCATCGCCGAGCTGGTCAAGGAGCTGAACCGGCCGCCACGTGACGAACGGTTCAAGATCAACGAGGGTCGTTCGGACAACATCGCCAAGTGGCTGAAGAAGGCCGGTATCCGTCCGAGCGAGGCCGAGAAATGGGTCGGCGCCTACCGCCTCGACAAGGAGATCGCCTCCGGCCCGACCTGGGTGGACTACGTCGGCCACCACAAGGAGCTGTACGAGACCGTCCGCGTGCGCGTCTACCTGCGCGAGCGGGGCTCGACCGACGAGGCGCGCGAGTCCGTGGAGCGGGCGGCGCGTCGCGAGGCGGCCGTGCTCAGCCGCTTCAAGCACCCGGGGGCCGCGAAGTACAAGACCTTCGAACCGGCGGGCCACCCCGCCGGGCCCGCCCTGCTCTTCGAGCACGACATGCGGGCGATGCGCCTGGACGAGTACATCCGCCGCCACGGGGACGCGCTCACGATCCAGGCCCGCCTGGGACTGGTGCGGCAGCTGGCCGAGACGATCCGTTCGGCGCACGCCGGCCTGCTCCATCACCGGGCCCTCGCCGCCCGTTCGATCGACGTGATTCCGGGCCCGCGCAAGCCCGGCGAGGAAGAGGCGTGGCTCCGTCCGCGTCTGGAGATCGCCGACTGGCAGGTGGCCAGCGCCCGCAGCTTCGGTTCGAGCAGCGGGGCGCGCGCTGCCGCGGCCCTCGCCCCGACGGCGCTGTCCGCCACGCACGTGGCCGAGGGAGCTGGGCCGTATCTGGCGCCGGAGCTGACCGCCACCCGGCCCGACCCGGTCCTGCTGGACGTGTACGGCCTGGGCACGCTCGCCTATCTGCTGGTCACCGGCCGCCCTCCGGCATCCAGCCAGGCCGAGGTCCTGGCGATGCTGCGCGACGGCGATGGCCTGACGCCGTCGGCCGTGGTCGACGGCCTGACGGACGACGTCGACCTGCTGGTGCACGCTGCCACGGCCTACAAGCCCTACCAGCGGATGTCCTCCGTCGACGAGTTCCTCGAACTCCTCACCGACGCCGAGGAGTCGGTGGGCATCCGGCATGTGCAGTCGGCCGAGCCCACGCCCCCCGCCGCCGCGGCCGGACCTGCCGAGGCCCAGGCCGAGCCCGAGCCGCAGGAAGAGCCCGATCCGCTGGAGGCCGAGCCCGGCGACGTACTGGGCGGCGGTCGCTGGCAGGTCCGCCGGCGCCTCGGCACGGGCTCCACCTCGCGGGCCTTCCTGGTCCGGGATCTGCGCGCGGAGGAGTTCCGGACCCGGCCGCTCGCCGTCCTCAAGGTGGCCGTCGCGGACCGCAGCGCGTCCATCCTCGACGGCGAGGCGCAGGTGATGCGCCGGATGCGCGCCGACTCCCGCGTGATCAACCTGGTTGTGGACGAGCCGCTGCGGCTGGGCGAGCGCACCGTGCTCGCCGTCGAGTACGTCGGCGACGAGAAGGCGGAACTCGCCGACGACGATGGCGCGACCGGCAAGATCCGCGCCCGCGAGGAGACCCTCGCCCGCTGGCTCCGCGAGCTCGGCGCCATGGGCACGGAGTCCCTGGAGAAGTACGGCGACCAGCTCTTCGGCGCCGTCGACTTCCTCCATGGCGAGGGCGTGTGGCACCGGGACATCAAGCCCGACAACATCGCCATCCGCAAGCGCCCCAACGGCACCCGCGAACTGGTCCTGATCGACTTCTCCCTCGCCTCCTACCCGGCCAGCGAGACCGGGGTCGGCACTCGGGGGTACATGGACCCCTTCGTCGGCGGCCCGGTGAACAGGCGGGCGGTCTACGACGACCAGGCCGAGTGGTACGCCCTCGCGGTCACTCTGCACCAGATGGCCTCCGGCGAGCTGCCCCGCTGGGGAGACGGCTCGGTCACACCCGAGATGACCGACCCCGACGAGATGCTGCACCCGGAGATCGCCAAGGACGCGTTCGACGACCCGGTACGCAAGGGCCTGTGGCGGTTCTTCCGCAAGGCCCTGCACCGGGACGCCGGTAAGCGGTTCGCCACGCTCAAGGACATGCACGACGCGTGGAAGAAGGTCTTCCTTGACGCGTCCCAGCAGGCCGTGCCCTCGTCGCACGACAAGGGACACGGACTCGACGAGGCGGTTGACTCCGAGGCCGTGCGCGACGAGCGGGCCGCCGCCGCCCAGCTCGACACCCACCTCTCCCTGTCGGGCCTGACCGCCGCCGCCGAGTCGTTCCTGTACGGCCTGGGGATCACCGACGTCGGGCAGCTGCTGGACCGCAGCGAGCGCGATCTGATCAATAAGCCGGGCCTGGGTGCCAAGACCCTCGCCGACATCCAGCGCCGTGTCCGGGAATGGCGGCGCCGTCTGCGCGCCGCGGACCTCAACCCGCTCACCGGGGAGGGCCGCAAGGCGGCCAAGGCCGAACTGGACGCGGCCAAGGCCGAGTCGGGCCTGGAACGCAAGCTCAGCGACCACCTGGGCCTGGCTTCGGGCGACCGTTCCGCCCTGCGGCGGGTCTCCCTCGACGCGCTCGCCACCCGTCTGGTGCCCGAGCTGGTGCCCGGCCAGCGGGGCCCGGTGAGCAGCAACGAAACCCGGGTCGCCGTGGCCCGCGCGCTGCTGCGCCTGCCCGACGACGACGGGCGGCTGCCGCACCTGCCCGGCTGGCCCACACAGACGGACGTGGCCAAGTTCCTCGACATGACCCAGGGCGGGGTCAACCCGCACATCCTGGGCCTGCGGGAGAAGTGGCGTGAGGAGCAGGTCCTGCGGGAGCTGCGCGTCGAGGTCCTGGAGATCCTGGAGCAGTCCGGCCGCCTGGCCTCCGCCGGCGAGATCGCCGATGCGTTGATCCTGCGCCGCGGCACCGACCTGCCCGAGCTGTACCAGCGCCGCGCCCTCGCCCTGGCCGCCGTAAGAGCCGTCGTGGAGATGGAGGAACGCGGCGCCACCCCGGCCTTCCTGCACCGCATGAGCCGCCAGGCCACCGACGACGCCCTGCGCCCCGGCCTGCTCGCCCTGCACGCCCGCGAGGGCATCGACAGCCCTGACACGCCGTCCGCGCCCGGACTGCTCGACTACGCGATCAGGCTGGGCAGGCGCGCTGACCGGCTCGTCCGGGCCGAGACCCTGCCGACGGCCGCGGCCGTGCTGGCCGACCTGACCAGGGTGGAGCCGCCTGAGGGCACCCTGGACTGGGACGAGCGGAGGATGGTCGACATCGCCGCGGCGGCCTCACAGGATGCGGCGGTCTCCTCCCGCCTGGAGCTTTATCCGCGCTGCCTCGGCCTGGTGCGGGCACTGCGCCTCACCCAGGCCGGCATCGTCAAGATCATCCCCGGGTTGCCGGACGACGAGCAGCCGGGCCTGACGGTGGCCGCCGTACACGAGCGGGTCCGCTCCCGCTTCCCCGAACTGCGGACGGGGGAGGGCGAGGACGGACGCGGACTCCCCGCGGACGCCCCCCTCACCGAGGCTCTGCGCGAGGCGGGCTTCCCGCTCGTCCTGCGCACCCACAAGGACGGTCGGCACCAGCGTTACCTCCCGGAGGGCCTGGAGAACGCCAGCCACTTCCGCTCCGGGCTGGACGGCACGTCCACCGGAACCGCCTCCGCCGCCGCCTGGTCGGAGGACGCTGACCTCGCGGCGAGGGCCCGCGCCGAGGACCGCCTGCTGGCCGCGGGACGGGGCGACGGCTACCGCTTGCTGACAGTCCGCAGTGGCCTGGCCGAGCGGGCGGTGCGTCACTTGACGGACGCGCGGTTCGGCGGCGGAGCGGTCGCGGTCTCGGCCACCGCGCTGTTCCTGCGGCACCTTCACGACGAGCAGGAGACGAAGGCGGCCGCGAACGCGAAGGGGCTGCCGCGCTGGGAGACGCTCCTCAAGGCCGACGCTGCGGAGGCGGGGTCCACGGCAGCCGTGAACTTCGCCCGTTTCGTGCGGAACGCATGCGACCGCATGCGGGAGGAGATCAGCGCGTTGCTGTGCCAGGGCGAGGATCCGCGCCCGCTGCTGCTGACGGACGCGGCTGTCTTCGCCCGCTACGAGTACGTCGGCGGGTTGGACGAACTCGCCCGGCAGGCGCGGGAGGGTGAGGCCAAGCGGCCCTTGTGGCTGCTGGTTCCGCAGGCCGATCCTGGTCGCGCACCGGTCCTGGGGAGGGCCGTGGGGCCCGATGGCGTATGGGACGTGTACGCCGCCTACCAGGAGCCGCTGGGGGAGTGGATCCCGTTGCCGGAGTCGTGGGTTCGGCAACCGCACCGCGCACAGACCGAAAGCATTGAGGAGAACGCCCGATGATCGACCGCAAGGCCCTGCTGGACGACCTCAAGCCGCAGGTCGCCGCAGCCAAGAAGGACCTTGAGCGGCAGGTCGACGAGCGTCCCGAGGTGAGTGAGCGGTACGGGATCGAATACCAGCAGGCTCGTGAGCTCGGCCGTACGGCGGCGTCAAGGAAGGTCTGGCTCGACGAGCAGCTCACGCAGGTGGCCGTGGCGTGGGTGCTGGCCACCGTGTTCGTACGGTTCTGTGAGGACAACAGGCTGATCGACGAGCCGTACCTGACGTCGCCGGACATCGACCGGCGGGAGCTGGCGCAGGCGCGGTACGACGAGTACAAGTCGATGGCGGACGACCCCACTTGGCGGGGCTGGCTCTTCAAGGCGTTCGATGAGATCGGGGCCGGGCAGGCGGGGCGGCTCCTCTTCGACGAGCGTCACAATCCGCTGTACCAGGTGCCGC